>DRJC01000144.1 GCA_011052365.1 Ignavibacteria bacterium | reverse complement strand
GTCGGTCGTCCATTTTAGAAGATATACTGTTAAATGATAGAAAATAATGACAGAAAATGGTTTGCTCTTTATACAAAACCGAGACACGAGTTTAAGGCTGCTTTACAATTAGAAACGGAAGATATCAATTATTACTTGCCCGTTATTACAAGGTTAAAGCAATGGAGCGATAGAAAGAAAAAAATAACCGAACCCTTATTAAGAGGTTATATTTTTATTTTTGCCGATGAAAAAGAAAGATACCTTTCGCTCCAGCAGTTATCAATTGTCAGGTGTATTTTTGATCACGGACGCCCTGCTGTAATTCCAGAATGGCAAATTGAAAACTTAAAGAAATTTTTAGATAAAAAAACTGAAGTTACTGTTCATTCCGGAATTGTACTCGGTACAAAAGTTAAAATTTTAGACGGACCTTTTGCCGGGGTTATCGGTGTTGTAAAGCAGGAGGTAAAAGGCAAAACAATAGCCGTTAATATTGATTTACTTAACAGGTCTGTTCTAACTAAAATATCAAAAGACACAGGATTTGAAATATTAAGAGATTAAAAATGAAAGAACAAAAAAAACTAAGTGAGTTAAAAACAGGGGAAAATGTAAGCAATTTTCTTCTCGTTAATAAAATTGAACTTAGAACTACAAAGGCAAATAAAGAATATTTAAGCTTTGAGTTTTCGGATTCCTCACGCTCGGTAAATGCAAATATGTGGGATAATATTGGAAATGTAATTGATTTAATACAACAAGGTAAGGTTGCTTTTGTAACCGGAACTATGTCTGAATATCAGGGCACACCTCAGATAAAATTATCGAATGTTCGCCCTGTAAATGAAAGCGATAACGTTACCCCGAGAGATTTTCTTCCAAAATCCCAAAGGGATTTGTCTCTAATGCAGAAAGAAATCAATGATAGAATTGACAAGATAACAAACCCATTTCTAAAGGAATTAATCACATCTATTTTTAACAAAGAAAATTTTGAAAAATTTTCCAAAGCACCGGCGGGTAAATCGTGGCACCATGCATACATCAGCGGCTTGATAGAACATACTTTGGAAATTATAAAAATATGCGATTTAATGTGCGATTTTCATTCCGAACTAAACCGTGACTTGCTTATCAGCGGTGCTATGCTTCACGATTTCGGCAAGACAATTGAACTTGAATATGATTCATCTTTTGAATACACAAACAAAGGCAAGCTAATCGGTCACATTGTAATTATGGCAATGCTTATTGAGAATGAAACAAAAAAAATAAAAGACTTTCCCGAAGAGCTGAAGAATCATTTAATACACCTAATATTAAGTCATCAGGGCAAATTGGAATATGCATCACCTGTTATCCCTAAAACGATGGAGGCAATTGCACTTTATCAAGCCGACGAACTGAGCGCAAAAGTTAATGCTTATAAAAATGCGATTGAGCAGGGGGTTAAAGAGGGAAGCAACTGGACGAGATTTATTAGTCTTGCCAACACGGATTTGACAAAGACAGACATTCCGGGCAACTCAGAAGAAAACACAAAAAATTCTTTGTTTGATTAGATATTATTCCGGTGATAAAAAAGGTGTCATCTTTAGAGAGAAATCAATATGAACATTTCACTCAATGATAAGACAAAACAAACTCTACTCAATGCCAAATCACTTGTGTTTTTTACAGGCGCCGGCATTTCCGCTGAAAGCGGTATTCCAACCTTCAGGGGCAAAGACGGAATTTGGAATAAACTAAAACCCGAAGAACTCGCGAACTTTAATGCATTCTTAAAAAACCCTGAATTAGTTTGGGAGTGGTACCAGCACAGAAAAGATATAATTCATAACTGTCAGCCGAATCCCGCACACAAAACAATTGCAGAAATTCAAAACTCATTCGACAGAGTTACGGTCATTACCCAAAACGTTGATAACCTTCACAAACGTGCCGGAAGTAAAACAGTTTACGAGCTGCACGGAAATATCGAAAGGAATTATTGTATCAATTGTAAAAAGCAGTACGGAGAGGATGTGCCTTTGAAAGACGGGTTACCAAAATGCGAATGCGGCGGGCTTGTACGTCCCGATGTGGTTTGGTTCGGTGAACATCTTCCACAAGACGTTTTCCAAGCATCCGAAGAAGAAGCGGAAAATTGTGATGTGTTTTTTATAGTTGGTACAACCGGAATTGTTTACCCTGCTGCGTCTATTATTTATCTCGCTAAAAACAGCGGCGCTTATTTAGTGGAGGTTAATATAACGGAAACAGATGTAACTTCTGCTGCGGATAAATCATTCTTCGGCAAAGCTGGCGAGGTGCTTCCTCAAATTTTTTCGGAATTTAATAAGATACAGTAAGGGTTGTTGTTTGTGAATTATTTAGGTCAATTAGAAATTAGAGTAATTAGAAATTACCTACTTTCCCTATCTTTTTACAAATTCTTTGCAGTTCTTTTTTATCTTTTTCAGTAATAACTCCAAGTTCTTCAACCAAAAATTTTAATTGAATCGGGAACACTTTTTTATACAGTTTTTCACCTTTTGATGTTAAGTGAATAAAAAATTTTCTTCTATCATTTTCATTCCTTATCCTTTTTACCAGGCTGTTCTTTTCCAGGTTATCAACCACCAATGTTATGTTTCCCCCGCTTCGCAACAGTTTTTCTCCCAATTCCTTTTGTGTTAAAGGACCTAAATGAAAAATAGCATCAAGGCAGTTAAATTGATTTTCGGTTAATTGAAATTTTGAGAGAGAATTTATTACTTTTGAACGTATTGTTCCTGCCGCACGAATCAATTTTATATAGGTATCTAAAGCAATTACTTCTCTTTTTTGTCCTTTATATTTTGTGCTCATAAAAAATCAGGTTTAGTAAAAATTATTATCCGTAAAATATTACATTATTTTGTAAATTGTATCACAAGATTCTACCTTACAAAAACAAAATAATTTAATTACTATGAAAATTACAATTGCAGCAGATCACGG
>DRJC01000143.1 GCA_011052365.1 Ignavibacteria bacterium | reverse complement strand
TTTTAGCGCCCGAAGTAAAAAACCTATTTAAAGATTACCTTACGGAAATAAAAAAAGCAGGCAAAGCTAAAGGCTTTATGCTCATTCAGACACGTTCGGGTGAAAAAAGAATTTGGGAATATAATAGCTCACTTATAAAAACAGAAGGCGAATACCAATATATCAATGGTATTGCAAGAGATGTAACAGATGCAAAAAAAGCTCAAAAAGAAATACTAAAATTATCCCGCGGTGTGGAGCAAAGCCCTGCAATGGTAGTAATAACAGATATCGATGGAAATATAGAATTTATTAATCCTAAAGTAACCGAATTTACCGGGTACACCAAAGAAGAGCTTATCGGCAAAAATCCAAAGATATTCCAATCAGGTAAAACACCACTAAAGACATATAAAGAATTATGGGACACAATTCTTAAGGGTGAAACCTGGGAAGGAGAAATTTTAAACAAACGTAAGAGCGGTGAAATGTATTGGGAGTCTGAACGTATCTCCCCAATTTTGAATGAGAAAGGAGAATTAATAAATTTCCTTAGCATTAAAGTAGATATAACCGAAAATATTAAAGCAAGGGATGAATTAATTAAAGCAAAAGAAGAAGCAGAAGAATCAAGCAGAATAAAATCAATTTTTCTTGCCAATATGTCTCACGAATTAAGAACACCTATGGTTGGTATCATGGGATTTACGGAAATCTTAGAGAAAGAAATAGAAAACCCGCAACAGAAAGAATATGCATCCTTCATCCACGGAGCCAGCACCAGGTTAATGGAAACATTAAACTTAATATTAAACCTTACTAAAATTGAAGCTGAAAAGATAAACGTTGAACTATCAAAAATTGATATTATTAAGAATATAAAAAGGACTGTATTAATATTTGATAAAACGGCCGGTAAGAAAAATCTATACTTAAAATTTGAAAGTGATATTGAAAAATTTGAGACCGAGACAGATGAAAGAATGTTTGACCAAATAATAAGCAACTTGGTAAACAATGCTGTAAAATATACTGAAAAAGGCGGAATAACCGTTTCTGTTAATAAAATTAGAAATGATACTTATTTAGAAATAAAAGTAAAAGATACAGGCATAGGTATTCCAAAAGATAAGCAAGAAATAATCTGGGAAGATTTTAGACAAGTAAGTGAAGGAACAAGCAGAGTTTATGAAGGTACGGGACTCGGATTAACTATAACAAATAAATTTGTTACTAAACTTGGCGGAGAGGTTAAATTAGAAAGTGAAGCCGGTAAAGGCTCTACTTTTACTGTTCTTCTCCCTATTCAAGAAAAATCTATTCCAAAAAAAACCGAACAACTAACTTTTGACGAAACAATCAAAACACCAAAAACAAAAGACACACAAGAAGAATTAAAGCACTTGCTTTTTGTTGATGATGATAAAATAACCCGTGAAGTAATAAAGATTTTTTTAAAGAAACATTATAAAGTTGATTTAGCAGAAAATGGACCGGAGGCTATAGAAAAAGCCAAAAAGAAAAAATATAACTGCATTTTAATGGACATCAATCTCAAGTCTAAAATGAGTGGAATAGAAGCAGCTGAAAAGATAAAAGAAATGGAAGGGTATAAAGAAGCACCAATCATTGCCGTAACTGCTAATGCTATGGTTGGAGACAGAGGAAAATATTTAGAAGCCGGATTTACGGATTATATGTCAAAACCGTTTTCAAAAAATGATATTATTGAATTGCTGAATAAAACAATAAAGTAAAAGGATTAAAATTGCTACAAAGTAAACCTTGCCTGCAATAGACAGGTTTACCTATGTGATTATGACGTAAAAAAATCTTAACTGCTTCTTAGTAGAAGTCCTCCGGGTAGCAGTTTCTTGTTATTTTTTACACACTCTTAAAAATTCGGGACAGGTGCAATAACCGGAAAAAGAATATCTAATTTAAAACCGGAATCGTAAAAATAAAATTACTTCCTTTACCCGGTTCACTTTCTACCCATATCTTACCACCTTGTTTTTCTATCATTTCTTTGCAAAGTAGTAAACCTAAACCGGTTCCCTCTTCATTAGCGGTACCTTTTGTACTAACATTTTTATCAATAGTAAAAAGTTTTTCAAGATTCTCCTTTTTAATCCCAACACCTGTATCTACAATTGAAATCTCAATAAGATTTTCTACAGGCTTTGATGATATGGTTATTTCCCCACAACAGTTTGTAAATTTAATTGCATTTGATATTATATTTCTTACAATTGTGCATACCATATTTTTATCTGCATTAACATAAATATTATTATCTATAAAACAGTTAATCTTTATCTCTTTATTTAAAGCAGTTTGTTTAAGTAAAGATATTGTCCTATATAAACATTCAGACAGATTAAAATTCTCAAATTTAATTTCCATCTTACCTGTTTGCAATCTGGACCAGGTTAGCAAATCTTCAAGAAGCAAAAAGGCATTCTTACTTATCTCATCAATACTATTTATAAAAGAGATTCTTTCTTTCTCTGTAATTGTAGCGTATTCATTCATAAGAATTTGTGAATAACCTAATAACCCTTGGAATGGACTTTTTAAATCGTGCGCGATAATTGAAAAGAATTTGTCCTTTGTTTTATTAGCTTCTTTTAACTCCTCTGCGTATTTCTTTAATCTTACGGAATTTTGTTTTCTTTCAATAACTTGGGCAATTTGTTCAGATACAAATATCAACAGTTGCTTTTCATCTTCTCCATAAGCATTCTCATCATTATAATCTTGAACAACGATAACGCCAATTGACTTACCGGAAATTTTAAGAGGAACACCAAGCCAGATTTTCGTAGGAGCACCAATCAAATCTACTTCATCTAAAGTTCTTAATTCCAAATCTTTCTTTTCATCTGCAAGACATGCTTCTCCCGTCCGTAAAACATATTCAGTTAATCCTTTACCAAGTTTTTTAGGTGGTTGCGGTGGATCATATTCATCAACAAAATAGGGAAAGGTTAATATCTCTGATTCTTCATCGTAAAGAGCAATATATATATTTTTAACCGGAATCAGCTCTGAAATAATCTTATGTATTTTTTTGTAAAGTGCTTTCATATCAGAGACAGTGTAAGTGCTCTCGGATATACGATAAAGAGCATTCTGCATACGCTCAGATTTTTTACGATCCGTAACGTCTCTCCAGACTGTGTTAAGTGTTTTTTCATTTGAATCTTGAGAAACATCCGTCAATAAAACCTCTACGGAGAAGACTTCACCGTCAGCTTTTTTATGTTCCCATTCAAAACGATGAGTCCCTTTTTCAAAAGCTATTCTCATCATTTCATCTGCTTTCTCAAATGAAAGTCTTCCGTCAGGTTGAAATTCCGGAGATAATTCCGAAGGGTGTGTATCTAAAAGTTCTTTCTTGTTTTTATAACGAAGCATTTTTACAGTAGCATTATTACAATCTATAAATTTACCGTCTTTTATAATTAAAATAGCATCTTCAGATCTTTCGAATAAAAGGTTACAATATATATTTTTAAGTATTTCGATTTTATATAACTCTACTATAAATGCTGTTTGCAATTTTTATTAATGAAAAATAAAGGAACTAAATAGACTTATTTGCTCACCTTACACAAAATATTATCCGTTAGATAATCCGTCAACTAACGGAAATAGCCACGACCATTAACTTGCCTGCAGCAGGCATTGTTAAGGATATAAATTCATTAAACTTTCCGTATAGACTTCGTCCCTGAGACGAGCGAGAAATAATGCGTAACATAAGTTATCAAATAATCTCTACAATATCATTATCATCGTAAAATATAATAATTAATTTAAAATCAAAAAAAACGAAAATGATTATTTTACGAGTTTTAGTATGTAAGCCCAGATGGATCCGACTACGCTAAAGCTTCGCCGGACAGGCTTGAATTTACCCGCCGAACTGTTGGTAATAATTCTTGTAATAACTAAAGTGTTGCAGGATAAGGCAGGCAGGCCACCGACCCTCTGATTATGAGTCAATGTGATTCCATAAAATCTTTAAAATAAAAAACCCCGAAGATGTTTAGTCTTCGAGGTTTTTAAGTGGGCCCAGATGGACTTGAACCACCGACCCTCTGATTATGAGTCAGATGCTCTAACCAACTGAGCTATGGGCCCTTCTAATAATTTTATGTATCTATAATTCTTCCGTTTATCTTTCAGATGCTCTAACTCCGTCTCCGTCCTTCGACGGACAGGCAACTGAGCTATGGACCCGATAATATTTATTTTTTAAGACCAACTTTTACCTCCCGAAGCTTTAGCGCAGGAAGGAAGCTATGGGCCCTAAAATTTTAGAAAACAAAAATTATCCGTTAGCTAACGGATAAAAACTTATTGCAATTAAAAGATAATATAATTCTTAACAAAAATAAATTATTTTTCTTTTAATTCTTTATATGCCTTCAAGAGTCTTTGTTTGGTCTCCAATAGATCTTGAGATATCACTTTTACATCTCCGAGTACAGGCATAAAATTAGTATCACCGTTCCAGCGCGGTACAATGTGGAAATGAATGTGATTTGCAATTCCGGCACCGCTAATTTTTCCTATGTTTGCCCCTATGTTAAAACCGTCCGGCTCCGCAATTTTATGCAGAGCTTTTTTTGCTAATTGCAGCTTGTGCATAACTTCTAAATTTTCTTCATCCGTTAATTCATTAAAATCTGAAGAATGCCTGTAGGGTACAACCATTAAATGCCCGTTATTATAAGGGTACAAATTTAATACCGTAAAAGTTTTATCGTCTTTATCAAGCAAAAGATTTTCCGGGTCATCAACATTGAGTTTGGACAAACCACAAAACACACATTCGTTTGATTCGTTTGCCTGTTTAATATTATCAATATATTGAGACCGCCAGGGTGACCACATTTTTTTCATAAATAACTAACCATAGAAAAACCTTATACTTAATATAAATCTTAATTCCCTTCTTCTTTTGCTTTTTTATATTCTGCAATTATTTTATGTTCAACTTCTTTCGGGACTTCTTCATAGTAAGCAAAGTGCCTGTTGTGTCTTCCTCTTCCTTGAGTTAAACTTCTTAAGTTAGAAGAATATTTATACAGTTCCGCTAATGGAACGTTTGCTTTAATTACTTGAAAATGTCCGTCGGAATCCATACCTAATATTTTACCTCTTCTACTTGAAATATCACCCATAACATCACCCATATATTCTTCGGGTACTGTAACTTCAATTTCATAAATAGGTTCTAACAAACAAGGGTTACATTCTTGTATTCCTTTTCTAAATGCCTGAGAAGCGGCAATTTTAAATGACATTTCATCCGAATCTACATTATGAAATGTACCGTCAAACAGGGTAACCTTAACATCAACAACTTTGTTTCCCGAAATAACACCCTTCTCCATTGTTTCAATAATTCCTTTCTCAACGGCTGGAACAAATCTTCCGGGGATTGCTCCACCGACTATCTTATTTTCGAATTCAAATCCTTTACCCCTTGGTAATCGTTCCATTTTAAAATGGACATGTCCATATTGTCCTCTACCACCGGATTGTTTTTTGTGCTTATACTCAACGTCTGCAGCACTGCCTTTTATTGCTTCTCTATACGGAACCTTTGGTTCAACAAGGTCTACTTCAACACCGAATCTTTCTTTCAGCCTTTTAACGGCTAAAGTCAAATGAAGTTCTCCTTGCCCTGAAATAATTGTTTGTGAAAGTTCAGGGTCAAAGCGCACATTAAATGACGGATCTTCTTCGTGTAATGTGTGAAGACCTGATGCAATTTTATCTTCATCACCTTTAGACTTTGGAACAATTGCTCCTCTGATTGCAGCTTCAGGGAAAACAATCGGATTAAGATCAACAGAGAAATTTTTTGATGAGAGAGTGTTATTTGTATGTGTATTTTTAAGCTTAACTACAGCACCAATTTCACCGGCTGAAAATTTTGAGACTTCAGTTCTATTGTGTCCGTTCAGTAAAGATAATTGACTTATCCTTTCGGTATTTCCGTTTGTCTGGTTCATTAAATCAAGACCGGGTTGAACCGTACCGGAAACAACTTTGAATAGTGATAGCTCTCCAACGTGTTTTTCGGCAATTGTTTTAAAAATAAATAAAACCGGTTCGGCATTTGGATCTATTTTTACTTCAACTTTATTATCTGTTCCTTTTAACACTCCCGTTTCAGGTTTCCTATCTGCCGGCGAAGGACAATAAGTACTAACAAAATTAAGATAGTTATTTAAGCCTACGGATTTCAATGCAGAAACAGCAAAGATAGGAACAAAACTCCCCTCAATAATAGACTGTCTTAGACCGGTAACTAAGTCATCATCAGATAGAGTACCTTCTTCGAAATATTTGTTCATCAATTCTTCGGATGATTCCGCAATCTTTTCTATTAATTCTGTCCTGTATTTTTCAGCAGTTTCTTTTTCTTCGCCCGGTATATCTGCTTCGGTTACTTTTCTACTTCCGGCTTCTCCGTAAGTATACATTTTCATTTTAATCACGTCAATAACGGAATCAAAACTCGGTCCTTCTTTTACAGGATAAGTAACTACAGAAGCACCGTTAAATAATCTTTCTTTTGCTTTAGCCACTGTTGTGTTAAAACCAGAATGCTCATTATCAACTTTATTTATAATTATTACAGCAGGAATTCCATTTTGTTTAACAAATTTAGTATAAATTTCAGAACCTACTTCAACACCTTCTGCAGATTTTAATACAATTGTTGCAATATCTATAACTCGTAGTGCTGAACTAACTTCACCTATAAAGTCTGCATAACCCGGGGTATCAATAATATTGATATGCTTGTTATCCCAACTAAGATGGAGAAGTGAAGATGAAATTGATATTTGTTTTTCAATTTCATTAAGCAAATAATCTGATGTTGTGTTACCTTCTGATATGGAACCAATTCGATTAATTACATTTGCCGTGAAAAGTAATGATTCGGAAATTGAAGTTTTACCACTGCCTCCGTGCCCAATTAGTGCGACATTTCTAATTGCTTTTACGTCATAATCTTTCAACTATATACCTCCAAAAGTTCAGTGTTAAGTAATTATTTTTTTTTATTATAATTTTTTAAGAATGCCTCAATTCCGTTAACCATGGCAGTTAGTGTTCTAATTAGCCTGAAAACCGGATCTTCAACACCCTTCCGTATTTTCGCTTCAAAATTTAATATTGTGTCGACCCTATTTTTTACATCATTTACAGTTGTTCGTACAAGCTCGACCGGTTCTTTTACACCGTCTGATATTTCATTCATTCGATTGCTAAGATCAGTCATTGATTCTATGAATGGATCTAATTTTAAAGATATCTTTTTTACTTCATCTTTTATTTGATTAAAAGATTGTGTTATCCTATAAATATAGAATATTAAAAAAAGACACAGCAGTGAAGCCGATATCAGCAGAATGTTTATAAGTAATGAAGCAGCATTCATAATTGTTTATTCTTTTACAAAGAACCGTTATGATTTTTTTGTTTCTTTGTAAGCTTCAACGCCTGCTTTAACTGCAGATTTTAATCTTGTACCTTCAGCTTCTAAATTTACTTTCTTCTCTGAAACAGTTTTACTTGTTTTACTTTTTGCTTCATCAAATATCTTTTGAGCTTCTTTTAATAACTCTTCCGACTTCGATTTTGCATCAGCAATAAGTCCATCCGATTTTTTCTTGCCGTCATTAATTAAGTCTTTTGCCTTAACTTTTGCGTCTTCAATATACTTATCTGCATCATCTAAATATTCATTAGATTTTGTCCGTATATCATCACGCAATTCTTTTCCGCTTTTGGGAGCGTACAGTAAACCTACAATTGCTCCTAAAGCACTACCGGCAATTAACCCGATTAAGAATCCATTACCGCCGTTATTATCGTTTGACATAATTATCCTCCTATATATCATATTCAAGAGTTGAGAATATAATATGCCCCATCTTGAAAATCAAGAAATTGGGGCATTTATTATAAAAACATTTCTATTTAATTGAACCGGTTACATATTTTTTACAATAGCTTTAGCAAATTGAGAGGTCTTTAATTTTTTTGCACCTTTCATTTGACGTTCTAAATCATATGTAACAGTTTTAGCTTTAATAGTTTTCTTTAATGCACCTTCTATAATTTTAGATACTTTGTCCCACCCGATATAATTAAACATCATAACACCGGAAAGAATTAGAGAACCCGGATTTACTTTATCCATTCCTGCATATTTAGGAGCTGTTCCGTGGGTTGCCTCAAATAAAGCAGTATGATACCCAATGTTTGCACCTGGGGCTAATCCCAAACCTCCAACTTGTGCAGCGGCTGCATCGGATAAATAGTCACCGTTTAAGTTAGGAGTAGCCAATATACCATATTCGTTAGGTCTCAATAATAACTGTTGAAATATAGAATCTGCTATTCTGTCTTTTATAAGAATTTTGTCCTTAGGCATTTTCCCTTTGTAATCGCTCCAAAGTTCATCTTCCGTAATAATGAAATCTCTAAATTCTTTTTTCGCTATTTTATATCCCCATTCTTTAAATGAGCCTTCTGTAAATTTCATTATATTACCTTTGTGCACCAAGGTAACACTGTCAATTTTATTTTCAATGGCATAGCGGATCGCCTTTGAAACAAGCCTTGTAGTACCGAATTCACTCATCGGTTTTATTCCAATTCCGGAATTTTTTCTGATATTGCCCGGAATCATTTTATTGATATACTTAATAAGTCTTTCTGTTTCTTTTTGACCTGCTCTAAATTCTACTCCTGCATAAACGTCTTCTGTGTTTTCCCTAAAAATCGTTACATCTAAAAGTTGAGGTCTCTTCATAGGACTTGGAACACCGGTATAATATTTTACGGGTCTTACGCACGCAAATAAATCAAGCCTTTGTCTTAATGATACATTCAAACTTCTAATGCCTCCGCCAATCGGTGTGGTTAAGGGTCCTTTTATTGCAACTACATACTCCTCAATAGCGTCAATTGTTTCTTGGGGCAACCATTTATTTTTACCGTAAACAGAAACCGCTTTGTCACCGGCAAATAATTCCATCCAGCTAATTTTTCTTTTGCCTTTATAAGCTTTTTTTACAGCGGCATCAAAAACCAATTTTGAAGCCGACCAAATATCAGGACCGATCCCGTCACCTTCAATAAAACCTAAAATAGGATTATCAGGTACATTTAATTCCCCATTTTCAATTGTTATTTTTTCACCGTCATTTGGAATAGAAATTTTTTTATACTTAGCCATTTTTTTCTCCTAATATTATTCGATATTATCTTCCGTACAACAATCATTTTTTCTATGATGAAGAAGAGACAGTGCTATAACACCCACTAAAACTGCAAACCAAAGCGTAGCAACCCTTGCAATAAATGTTGTTGTAACCGCCGTAGTTTTACTTACTCCCTTCCCCAAAAGCAAAAATGTTAATGAACCTTCCGTTACACCAAGTCCGCCGGGCAGCATAGAAACAGTCCCAACGATATTAGCAAAAGCATAACTAAAAGAAGCCCACATAAAATTTATTTCGATACCAAAATTACGGAGAATTAAATAATATCCCAAACATTCTGCCAGCCATGCAATTACACTAACAATAGTCATACCGAATAAGACACTTGGCTTTAATAGTACTTGCATGCTTTTATAAGCATCCTCAATTTTAATAATGTGTTTATTAAGCCGTGAGCTTTTTTCAAGCAAATGTAAAGTGATGAGAAATAATTTAGGGCTTGTTAGTACTATGATAAAAAGTATTAATACAAATGTTATTATTAATGTTATTACCATTCCGTAATTAAATATATAAGCACCTACTAAGGATATAAGTATAAATGCTATAGAATCGGTTAAACGTTCCACAATTATAACAGGGGACGTTTTACTCATCGGCACGTTGGTTCTTTCTTTTATTAGATAAGCTTTAAGGAATTCCCCTACTTTTCCGGGTGTAACGCTCATAACCAACCCGGACATAAAAATGTAAAATGAATCCAGCTTATTTATTTTAACTTTTATTAGGGATAAATAATAATTCCATTTATAAAATCTTATTGCAAAATTGGCAAAAGAAAGGAGTAAAATTACCGGCAGCAGCCACAAACTAAATTGTGAAAGTGAGTGAAGAAATTGATTGAAATTAGCATATATAATAAAGAATAAATATACTCCCCCGCCAATTGCAAGTGATATTAAAAGTTTATGCTTTAATTTTTGTAACAATTTATTCTACTCTTAATATGGCATTATATACTTTAAAAAGAGGAAGTCCCATAACATTATTATAACAACCGTTTATTTTTTTTACAAATACCGCACCGAAATCATCTTGTATTCCATAAGCTCCGGCTTTGTCTAAAGGACTGCCTGTATTAACATAATTTTTAATTTCACTGCCGGATAGTTTCTTGAATGTAACAAGTGTTTTTTCATAATCGGTTACTGTTATATTTTTTAATGCATTATATACGGAAAAACCGGTATAAACTTTATGAGTATTATTACTTAACTTTTTTAAAATTCTAACAGCATCTTTTTTGTTTTTCGGTTTACCGATTATTTCATTATCAAGTACAACTAAAGTATCCGCAGTTATTATTATTCCGTCGTTGTGTATTTTTTTTGCAGCATCTAATTTTACAAGGGAAATCCTTTTAACCGTTTGAATAAGGGATTCGTTTTTCTTTAGTGATTCGTCACATTCAACAGAAAAAACTTTAAACTTTATGTTTAATTGTTTCAACAAAACTTTTCGCCTTGGTGACTTTGATGCGAGATAGATCGGTGTGCTTTTAATTATCATAAGAGATTGGTTTTATTTCCGTACCGGGAAAATAATGAGATAATATTTCTTTATAGTCTGTCCCTTCGTGAGATAGATAAATGGCACCCCACTGAGAAAGCCCAACCCCGTGTCCGTTACCTTTTCCTGTAATCTCGATATTTTTATCATCATCCATTTCTATTTCAATCATTGTGCTCCTTAAAATTCCGCCGTTTGCTCTTCTTATAATACTTCTAATTCTATTGCCTTTAAGTATAATTTCTTTATCACCGTTTTCATCAGATTCCAAACTAATTTTAAGTTCGTTAACTCTACCTGAAGCAAACCTACTTACAATTTCAATATCATCAATTGTATAATTAACATTTTTTATTTTGCCGGCATTAAGAAGCATTGAGAGAAATTTACCTTCGGTATATTTTTCCGTCCATTCAAAATTAGGCATTATTGAACCATAGGGTTTATCACCGTCTTTTACACCTCTTAAATACGGAATATCAAAATTACCAAAAACATTTTTATAATTTTCTGTATATCCCCCGCCGGAAGCACTATAAAATACTATTGCCGGTTTACCGTCATACGTTAAAATTAGTCCTTTGGTCTCATCAATTATTTTATTCGTGAGGGCTTTTTCAGCTTTCACGCCCCCGTAAACTTGATCTCTAACATCTAAATATACATCAAAAGTTTTGTTGTTTTTATTCATTTTACTGAAAGAATAAGTCCTGGCTGTAACAGCCATAGCCTTTAGAGCCTCAACATTTTCATCCCCTTTACCGATAGGCATTTCTAATGGCAAAACACCTTTAAGGTAATCTTCTAACGGCAACTCATTTATGATTATAAGTTTACTACCATCACTGAAGAATTTGATTGCCCCCCTGTAACTTTTTCCGTTATAGCTTAGAAATGTATTTCTATCCTTAGTTTCAATTTTAAAAGATTCTGATGTAAATGAATTATCCCCGATAGTAATAATTACTTTATCACCATCAATATTTGCATATAGGGTATTCCCTTCATTAACAATTGCAATCCTCTTATCGGCAGAAGATAAAACAACATTAGATCCTAATGTTATGTTTTTGGTTTTGGGTTTATCATCTAATAAAACTTTTATATCAGGTGATTTGAATTTTGCAGTTGAATTATAATTGTAATCTTCATCACTAAATTTTTTACTGCTTGAACATCCGGCAAAAGAGATCAGCAATAAAAAAGGAATTGAAAAAAAAAGAATATATTTATAAGTGAAAAATCTTTGACGGGAAATTTGAAATGAATTAAGAAAATTAATTAGCATTTGAAAATACGGGTAAGTAATAAATTATTATAATATCAACAACAAACAAAAATTATCGGAACATAGCCTTAATACTTCCCCAAGTTCTTTTTACACCGGAAATACTTAAAGAAATTGACGCTTCAGTGGAGTAAGTAACCTGGTTGTTTGTATCGACAATCTTTAACCTGTATACAAAAAGTAAATCGGTTTTCTTGTAAGCTCCTTTATCAGTGTAATTATAAAATGAATTTGATCCCTTTGGAGCAACTGTTGCAAGTTCAATAAAAACACCATGCGGGCTTTTTCTTTCAACTACGAATTTGTCTAAATTGGTCTCTTTTGAAGTCTTCCATTCAACAACAACATTGTCCCCTTCGCTGCGAACATGGAAATAATCTAAGAAAGCTCCGGCGAATGCCGTAGATATTAGAGCGAAAACGAAAAATAACTTAAACCAGGTTCTTTGCATCCTTAAATTTATTCCCCAAAGTACTGAATGTCAAGGGTTTTTTAATTATAAAAAACTTTTTATAATTATTTAATATTGGAAAAGACTCCTTTTTGCTCTGTAGAGCGACGAGGTTCGTCGCTCATTTAGAATTATTTTATTCTTCTGAGCGAGCAACCTGTCTACTGCCAAGGCGAGCAACCTGCTCGCT
>DRJC01000142.1 GCA_011052365.1 Ignavibacteria bacterium | reverse complement strand
GTTGCAATTTTGGTCGGAGAGAATCCCGCTTCACAGATTTATGTTAAAAGCAAAGGAAAAGCTTGCGAACAAATTGGCATGATGGGTAAAACTGAGATCCTTCCAGCAGATACAACCGAAAAAGAATTGTTAAATCTTGTTAATAAATATAACAAAGACCCTAATTTTCACGGAATACTTGTTCAGCTTCCGTTACCTGCTCATATAAACGGAGATAAAATAATTGAGGCTATTAAACCCGAAAAAGATGTTGACGGTTTTCACCCGGTAAATGTCGGAAGGTTGGTGATTGGGAAAGATTCGCTTCGCTCGTGTACGCCTGCCGGAATTCAAGAATTATTAAAAAGATATAAAATAGAAACGAAGGGAAAACACGTTGTAATTGTCGGACGAAGTAATATTGTTGGAAAACCTATCGCAAATATTATGGTTCAAAAAGAAGAGTTTGCAAATTCAATCGTTACGGTTTGTCATTCAGCCGCCGAAGATCTTTCGTATTTTACAAAGCAGGCTGATATACTTATTGCGGCAATCGGAAAAGCGGAATTTATTACAGCAGATATGGTTAAAGAAGGAGTAGTTGTAATAGATGTTGGAATAAACCGCGTGGAAGATGCTTCAAAAAAGAGAGGTTACAGGTTAGTCGGTGATGTTGATTTTAATGATGTTTCGCAAAAATGTTCTTATATTACACCTGTCCCCGGCGGAGTTGGTCCGATGACAATAGCAATGCTGCTAACAAATACATTTAAAGCGTATCAAAAATTTGGTGGATAAAATGAGTTACACGAATACAAAAAAACTTGATGCCGAAGAATTACTTGAAAAAACTTTAAGAGAATTTTACTGCAAGGGTGATACTTGTAAAGGTTGGGAAACAAATGTAGCAACACAACCGAATGCCGTTACCAATATTGTTAACAGCGGGGCAGACAGAATTGCAGCAGGTTTGGGAATAGGTGATATACTTGCAAACAAAAGCATTGCAAGAAGAATTGACCACACTCTTTTAAAGCCTGATGCAACAGTTGATGATATTACAGCCTTATGTGATGAAGCAAAGAAATACCGGTTTGCTTCGGTTTGTATAAATCCGGGTTATGTTTCTTTATGCAGTGATTTATTAAAAGGAAGCGTTGTTAAAGTATGTACCGTTATTGGCTTTCCCCTTGGAGCAACAACAACAGAGACAAAAAGATTTGAAGCGGAACAGGCAATTAAAAACGGTGCGGAAGAGATTGATATGGTTATTAATGTCGGTCAACTAAAGCAGGGGAACTATGATTATGTATTTAACGATGTTAATCAAGTTGTACTTGCTGCAAAAAAAAATAACGATATTTGCAAAGTAATTTTAGAAACAGCTTTGTTGACGGACGAAGAAAAAATTAAGGCATGTATAATTTGTAAACACGCAGGTGCCGATTTTGTTAAAACATCAACCGGTTTCAGTAAAGGGGGAGCAACTGTCGGCGATATTGCATTAATGAAATATGTTGTAGGTAGTTCAGTCGGTGTAAAAGCATCCGGGGGAATTCGTTCAAGAGAAGATGCAAATGCAATGATAGCCAGCGGTGCCGATAGAATTGGTGCTAGTGCAAGTGTTAAAATCGTATTGGGACAAAAAAGCGAAAGCAGTTATTAGAAATTTTCAAACCTTATCCGCAGTTTAAAACATTTCTTAAAACCGCTGGTTAATTTCAGCGATTTCTCTTCAAAAAAGTATTGTAAATTTTAAAAATAAAAATTATACTAAATAAAAAACCCTTGTAAGTATTATAATTACAAGGGCTTTTATTTGTGGGAGCTATAGGATTCGAACCTATGACCCCCTGCTTGTAAGGCAGGTGCTCTAAACCAACTGAGCTAAGCTCCCAATTATATATAAAAAACAATTTATTGCTTTATAGCTTATCCGACTCTGACGAACAAGCTCCCAAAAATTTGAAGTTCAAATATGTAATTTTTTTTTGAACTATCAAAATATTTATAAATAATTTAAATTCACGAACAATTAAATATGTATGAGTCTATGTGTTTTTGTTAGAGTCTCTGCAAAATAGTTTTTTTGTTATTTCTGCCGTGGGCATTCCAATGGAAGAAGGAGTCTTCGACTGAGAAATCTTTCTAAAATAAAAGATTTCTCCCTCCGGTCGAAATGACAATAAAGAGGAACCTCTATTTTGCAGAAACTCTATTTGTAGCTTCCTACTTTTCAAAAGGAATGGCTATGCCATAGTTAGTATCTTATCAGAAATATTCGTGTATATTTTGGCAAAAGATTTAGAATAGTAAATACAGTTTAAAAAGAATGATTGAATGGCTGGATGGTTGAATGAAAAAAAAATTCTTTCACATCCACACAATCATACATACATACATTCATTCTTTCTTATGATGTATTAGCTCTTAATTTTATTAAAAATTAGTATTTTTTTTTGGTTCCGGCTTGTCCAGGTTAGGTGTTAAAGGTAAATGCCTCTTTAATTATTTCTTTCTGCCACTGGTTTGAAATTTTTGCCGAGCCGTATGCCGGGCTAGCCGCTTCGGGTCTACCAATATATTTTAAAGCAATATCGTATTTTATTTTTTCATTAAAGTTAGTGTAGATAAAATTCCAGGCACCCATATTTTTTGGTTCTTCCTGTACCCAAATTATTTCTTCTACATTTTTGTAAGAATCCAAATACTTTTTAAGTTTTTTGTGGTTAAAAGGGTAATACTGTTCCAAACGAATAATCGGGACATCATCAATATTATTTTCTTCCCTGTATTTTGTTAATTCATAATAAACTTTACCGCTTGTTAAAATAATTCTTTTCACTTTGTCAAAGTTTTTCACAAATTGATCGGCAATAATTTCTTCGAATTTTCCGTTTGTGAATTCTTCTTTTGAAGAAACCGCGAGAGGATGTCTCAGCAGACTTTT
>DRJC01000141.1 GCA_011052365.1 Ignavibacteria bacterium | reverse complement strand
TTAAAAGCCCATAAATGGGAAAGAAATTTTTATAAATGAAAAAAACAATTACAGTGTTTGGTTCATCATTGCCCGTTGAAGGAGATGAACAATTTATTTTTGCAGAAACTTTGGGCAGAGAACTGGTAAAAAATAATTTTAATGTTTGCAGCGGCGGCTTCGGGGGAATAATGAATGCAGTTTCAAAAGGTGCCGTATCGGCAGAAGGAAAAGCAATTGGCGTTACGGTTGATTTATGGAACGCAATACCGAGTCCTTATCTTACAGAAGAAATAAAATGCGAAACTCTTTTTGAAAGAATCGAAAAATTAATTTCAACCGGTGACGGCTATGTAATTCTTCAGGGCGGAACAGGAACATTGCTTGAACTTGCTATGGTCTGGGAATTTATTAACAAGGGAATGTTAAATTCAAAACCAATTGTAACTCATTCACCTATGTGGGAAAAAATTGTTGGAATTATGGAAACACAAATTGAAAAAGAAAAAAGAAGAACGGGCTTAGTTAAAAGTTTTAATACGGTTGAAGAGATAGTGAGTTTTTTAGTTTCGGAATTATAACGCTATAGTTCAGCGGCCGAGTGAAACGAGGACCCACTGCAACAATTTGACAGGTATCATAGTTTCAGTGTGACACATCATATTCCTAAATATAAAAAACTTCTTTGTCATTCTGTGGCTGAACTACAATATGCAACTTATCGGTGGTTAACATTATAAAAGGAGAAGAGATTTGTCTGTCGAAGCATTTGTTCATAAGAGCGGTGGACGCACGTCGGAGTCGCAATTCAAAAAATATTAAAATTACGACTTTAATCCAGGAAATCCCATCAGAAGCCATATCAGAAAAAATGCAATAAAAATAGTGATCAACACGATTGTAGTTTTCTTCCTGAATCGGAAAGAAATATGGCTAAACTCTCTTACAAACTTAACCACTGCGTCCTTTTTCTCTTTACGTGCACTCTTAGGTAAAGGTGGGATGCGCGTGAATAGTTGTCCTAAACTCACACTTAGTCGCATGCGAATATTTACCGCCCAACCCATTGCTTCCAAAAGTAGCCCCATGTCCCTTTTACGTATCTTTACAAAACCTATAATAATGCCTGGTAATAAAACAACAGCTACTAGCCCCAAAAGTGCAACCAGGAGTGCAACCAGGATAGGAACTGGGTCCACTTGCGAAAGAGTCTTGGTAATATACGCAAAAGCTGATCCAAGAGCCGCAATAGCCAGGCCGCCGCCTAATAAAAGGTCGCGCGCTAAGCCCGACGCACTGGGGGTGGAAAGGGTTGACTCTAACTTATCTTGGCGTAATTTAGTGAATTTATCTATTTGTTTTTTTATCATATTAGTAAACTGTTGGAAGGGCGCTTTGACTGACTCCCATGGACTAATAGGGTTAATCACAATATCGATGATCTCTGCATCCCACTCACGGTCGTCAATGGTAAAAAAGATTCCGCGCTTCCCTATTCGCAATCCATCAGCGCTACCTGAAGTCACTGGAGCAACAATTTCAAACTTAATATCGTTGCTCTGACGCCCAGTAACTTCTACATATAATAGATACATATAACTGCGTTCGCTTATTTTTTTGTGGCTTTGCCGATCCTGAACTTTCATTGTAAAACTAATCTGTCTTCCATCAATAATCAACGTTCCCATTTCAAAAAGGGCTCGATCTTTAGGATTATAAAGATTTTCAAAGCTCACAAAATTGTTGGCTAACTCAATCAGCCATCTTTGGTAAAGAATGAGTTTTTCTAAATTATGTATTTGGTTTAATTCATCAGCAACGGCTAAATCTTTTGCAATGAGCTCGCTTACCCGTTCTCTGTATGACCCGTTAAGATAATTACGCAGGTGATCTACTGCCAATTTTTCTACTTTCAGTTCCTGTTTGCTTTCTAACCATGTGCGGTATGCGAGAAAGATGCTTTTTACTTTCCCCCACTCTTTCTCAGTCAGATATTTAACGGGACTTTCAAGGGCGCGTCTTAGAACATTTTCCTTAAGCACAAGTAGGCGATCCATATATAAGGGATTGATCATTCTCTCCAAATCAAGGATCCCTTCCGGATTAGGTAATGCTAATGGCCAATCCTTAAGCCGATCTTCCATCACTGATTTATCAGTAAAATCGATTTCTTCAAGCTCCTTCTGACGAAAAAACTGCATTTGAACAACTGCTCGTTCATCAAATTTGACCATGGCACACTGTGTAAAGAATTGCTCAATCTTTCCATCTAGGCTTGCCACAAGTTCATAGGCTTGCGACGTTTCAGCTCCCCAAGGCATAACTTCTGTAGTATCCTGTTTCTTAGGAATTTCGCCTTTCGCTTTCCATGCAAGATATGTTTCTGCTTCATCGAAAAAATCTTTTAGCTGTTCTTCACTAATTCCTGGCTTTCCGCAAGCATCCAAAGCAGAACCAACAATATCCATAACGGTCTCGATAAATTGCGCTAAATCGGGGTCATGGGTTGCCTCCGGGGGAATAATACCATCACCATTATTCGCTGAACTCGCCATAATACTTTGTACATTCCGAACCTGATCCAGACTGATTTCTTGTTTATTGGGTATGTTAAGATTGTTCAAGATGACATCTGCCGCGGCTCGCAAATTTTGGCCTTCATCATGATGCATATCGATATCGTTGAGCCGCAGAATATCGCTGCGTTCGACCAAACGGCTCCGATCTGCAAGAATTCGAAACAACCAAGACTGTGCTGCTTTTAGTTCACCAGGCCGGATGCGACCATTTTTATCGGTATCTACATATGAAATAAATGCATCATCGCAGTTGAGACTGTCAGTGGTAATGCTCGTACATGCCCAGTGGACTTCATCAAGAACTTGAATCTTTTCTAAATCCTGTGCATCTTGAATCCTAAGCTGGTAACTGCGACCATATTTTCTAAATATCAATTGAGACATAAAGCAAGCTCTCCATTTGGCAAAGTTCCCAAAACGATTCAGTTTCCGTCAATGAGAAAAGCCTGATAAGGTTTTTGTTTCTCAATTTGTTCGTCTCCATAATATTGGCTTCCATACGCTTACTGCAATAGAAATTTCTGTTTTTTCATCAGGCATGGCACCCGATTTAAGGTCATATTTACTCATAGTATTACTCTTAAACTGATTGTAGTATTCCTCAGCCAAGGTTCTCTTTCACTTGGGAATTTGTTTGCTTTTCCTTCAAACTTTGCATCTTTCCCTTTAGAAAAAACAATAGTTCCCAGCCCCAAAATTCGTTCGCAAATTAATGCAACAAGTTTTTCAAATTCTGTGTCCTTAAGATTTTCTAGTGGATAATTCATATAAAAACATCTCTTTTTGCAAATTTAGGAATTTTTTTAATGCTTGCCAACGGATACTATACGTAATGCGTATAGCAGGATGTTATGCGTATTTTATCCAATTTCATTTTATAAATATATTAAAATAATTATTAAGTGCCAGTAAATTCAACTTTTTTCCCTATTGATGTCAAACCCAACAATGCATCTTGAGTCGAAAAAATATGATTGAGTTCTTTTAATTC
>DRJC01000140.1 GCA_011052365.1 Ignavibacteria bacterium | reverse complement strand
TTTGTGCCGTTGTCTTTTGTAGACGGGTTCTGTTATTCTTTTTATCGCCCTTTGCTTGTAAAAGCATAGGAGCAAGGAATAACGCACCAATCATAAAGACAAGCACATATTTTATTTTTTTTGAAATCATATTGTTTAAACTCCTATTCGTTTTTAAGATGTCAAATTTCATATTAGTATTCTAAACGAACTCCAACTCTGATTTGACGGGGAGATCCAAATAATTGTCTACCAAGTGAATTTTGGCTTCCTCCAAATCTCTGGGAACCACTCGCATTTTGAAATGCTTGAGAATAATCCAGATTAATTGCTCTATACATATTCTCATAATCTTGTCTTTGTGCTGGGTGTAATGTTCCGCCTAACGTTGGGTCGGATAAGTAACCGTCATCATAAGCAGAACCTGTTCTTAAGAAAACATTTTGAATGTTACGTGTATCTAATATGTTAATTACAAATATATAGAAATTCGCTTTTATTCTATCAAACAACGTTACCGTTTTATCCAAACGAATGTCTAATTGATAAGTCCAAGGAGTTGTAGAATTATTTAAAGGTTCAATAGGTGTCCTAAATCTTGGGTCACCTTCTAAGCTGCCCACACTGTTTCCTTTACCTTTTCCTAAAGTATACGGGTGACCACTTGCGAATTTCATCAATGCCGATAAGCCAAATGAACGAAGAACAGGCGATGCTTCGTCACTGCTGAAGCGGTAGTCAAGGTTAAAGTTACCGGTAACAGCTTTGTTAAAGTCTAATGGGAACACATACAACGGGCTGAAAATTGTTGAACCGTCAATAGGTGCACCAACTATACCGCCGTGTGAATTAGGATTAGAACCGGTACCTTGAGCATTTTGAAAAGATACGGAACCATTAACCTGAATTCTTTCAACTCTTCTCATATTAAATGATAATTCAACACCTTTTGTTGTAGCAAAGTCACCGTTTGTAAGAATGTTATATGAACCAAAAGGTGAACCGGATACTGTATTCTGTAATTGGAATACAACCTGGTCTTGAATATCTTTATAATAACCGGTTATGTCAAATGAAGCAAAATCTGATAATTGCTGTGTGAAACCGATTTCGTACTGAGTTGTTCTTGTAGGTCTTACGTTAAATCCAACAGGAGCCCCTATAAAGAAACCTCCTCTTAACTGTGCGGAAGTAGCATATAGTCCCTGATAAACATCTCTTAATCTTGACTGCTGAACAAATTTACCGAACTGTGCGTGGAAAACTGTTCTGTCGGTAACAGGGAACGAGAAACCTAATCTTGGACTTAAGGAACTGAATGTTGGTGTTTTAACCAAACCGTTGACATCAACACTACCGTTGTTCTTGTTAATTGTAAGCTCCGGTCTTGATTGATCTACAAATGCATAGTTATCAATGTCAATGTAGTCATAACGTAAACCTACATTTATAATTATGTTTTTGTATGAAATTTGATCCTGGATATAAGCACCTGCAATAACAGGTTTCTTAGCTCCCAAGATTCCGCCGCCATTAAATTCGTTACCAAATAAATCATAACCATAGGCGTTTGTTCCAAGGCCTATCATTACTTCTTTTTCTGTTTTAGGATTTTTTGATTTACTGTTAGTATTGAATCTTTCACCAACAGTAGAAGCAGCTACACCATATCTACGAATTTTAAATAACTGTAATTCTCCACCGATCTTAATTGAATGTTGTTTATTAATTTCGGTTGAGAAAGAACCATTAAAGGTAAAGTCTTCATTTTTGCTTTTAGCGTATCCGGCAATGATATCGTTAGGTGCAGCGAATCTGAAACCTAAAATATCATACGGAGTAGGTCTTTGGTAACGCCCTACTCTACCTGTTTTAATATCACGGGCTGTTCTGTTCCATACGTAACCAGCGTTAGCATTTGCAACGCTATCGCCGTATACTCTCCAGTTATCGCCTAAAGATGGATCCATACTTGTAGATTTACTCAATGAATAACCGGCACTTATTTCATAAAAAGTAGTAGGGTTTAGAATGTGTGTTACCTTCAATGAGAAAGCACCGTTATCACCTTTTGTGACACCTCTTCTGTACATATCAAGCAAACTTGAAATTTTACCTGAATTTCCGCCATATGATTCAATATTTGTCCAGGTACCTGTTAGCCTAATAATCACAGGGTTGAGATCTAATGTTAATGTACCTGTACCGGTATAAGATTCTCTTGAGTGTTTTAAAGTAGGACCGGCAGGATATGTAAGATCGATTGAATTAGTTTCAGGTGTAGTTGAAAGTGGATCTGTAATAACACCTAAGTTGATGCCAGGGAAAAATCCCGGGTTTGAATCTAAGCTGTAATTATAGTCAAATAATCCGAAGAACTTAACTTTTTCAGAAATAACAGGACCGCTTACGGTACCTATAAATTCGTTATAACCATAGCCGTATGTATTAAATGTTTTTTCACCGTTAAAGCGATTTGCTTTGCTTCTAAAAGATAAGTTGTCGGTAACATACTCAATAGTAGCTTTAAATTTAGAAGTACCAGACTTTAATTGGGTACGGATAATACCTGCATTTGCTCCGCCAAATTCAGCTGTAAATCCGCCAGCCTGTACTGAAATTTCCTCAACAGCATCCTGAACAATAGTTACTGTACGACCGCCGAAGACCGGGTTGGTAATATTAGTTCCTTCTAAGAAGTATCCAACTTCGTCTTGACGACCACCACGTACGTATATTGTGTTATCCTGAAGAACAACACCAGGTGTTAAACCAATAATGTTGGTTACACCTCTAACTGGTAAGGCTTCAATATTTTCACTGGTTGTATTTCTTATAGCATTTGTATTACTCTTATTTATAAGAGGTCTTTTTGCTACAATGTTAACTTCTCCAACAGAAATACCTTCCGCAGGTAGTTTAAAATCTACCTCAGAAGTAAGATCAACATTTACACGGACGTTTGATATTGTTACTGTTTTGTAACCTAAGTAAGATGATCTTAATGTATAAACACCCGGATCGAGGCTGTTTATTGTAAAGACACCGTTTACATCCGTGGCTGCACCAAATGATGTTCCAACGACCAATACGTTGGCACCAATCAATGGCTCGCCAGTTTGGAGATCTGTAACCTTACCTTGAATTTTTCCAACAGTTCCTGCCAATACAAATGCTGGCAAGAAAAGAAAGAAAAACAGGATGGTAATCTTTCGTTTCATATTATCTCTCCTATTATTAGTGATATGTTATAGTGAATAATTACTTTATTTATTGAATACTCCGGAGTTAAGTTGTTGCATTCAATAAAAAGCAAATACTTATTTTGTCCAATTTGATTAAACAAAAAACTTTTGTCTTATATTATTTAAATAAAATATTAATAAAATTAATCAGGGAGAATTAAGGTGAAATCCAAACGGTTTTTTCAACAAAAGACAAACAAGCCTCAACAAATAGCGCTATTTGTTAATTGCTTAGAGATTATCTTGTAAATTGAATGAAAAGTTGTAGAAATTCGCTTTTTTACCTTCCTAATTAAAAATTCTTTTGTAAACTCATTAAAAAAAAATTTAAAGTCAACACCTTTTCTAATATTAGATAAATTTTCCCCCCGACAATAAATATTAGAGTAAAAGATTAATTTTAGTAAAGAACTTACTATTTCTTAAAAGATACCAACTTGTAATTTATTAATTTGTATTAAAAAAACATTTTGGTTACTGCAATATGATAGAGTTTTAAACTGTACAAAGAACTAACGCTATTTGTAAAGGACAAGACTTTTTAATTGTTCAAAAGATTGATAAATTTGAAGCCATTCTTTTTTAAAATGAATGCTGCATCACATTTTCTTAATTGTGATGTATATAAATTAAAGGGTTAGAGATTATATAATTAAATTTTTTACAATTTGGTTTGATTAAATGATTTTTGGTATTATTGCTGCCGGCGAAGGATCGAGGTTAAAAAAAGAAAATGCAAAAGCCAGTAAACCTTTAATAAAGGTACATGGAATACCTTTAATAGAAAGACTTTTTACTCTTGCCGAAAATAACGAAGTTGAATCAATCTGTTGTATTGTAAACGAAGAATCGAAAGATGTTCACAAATATATTAATAATCGTGAATTTAAAGTACCGTTTAATCTTATAATAAAATCAACCCCAAGCTCTCTTCATAGTTTTTATGAATTATCCAAATATCTTAAAAAGCAACCATTCTGCCTTGCAACTGTTGACTCTATCTTTAACGATGACGAATTTAAATTATTTTTAAAAGCTGCACAAGATAACAGCAACAACGACGGGTTATTAGCTGTTACAGATTTTATAGATGATGAAAAACCTCTTTGTGTTGAGGTGGATGATAATATGAAAATAAACAGTTTTCACGATGAAGCCGCAAATCATAAATACGCAACGGGCGGACTTTATTGTTTTAATTCGGATATCTTTCCTGTAATGGAAGAAGCTGTAAATAACAATGTAATGAGATTAAGAAATTTTTTAAAACAGCTATTGATAAAAAACTATCAACTAAAAGCATTTCCTTTTTCTAAAATGATTGATGTAGACCATTTAAAAGATTTGGCTGCAGCAGAAGAATATTTAAACAGTTTATCAGTTGTAGGTAATTAAATGGCATCATCCTTTATAACCTTTAAGAAAAAAATATTAGCCTTACAAGAATATAGCCTAATGTTGAAGGACCTGTTCCTATCTATTAAATCTATTAATAAATGCAAAAGAGATGCTATTAATGAAATGTACCTTGTGGGTTCGCAGGCGTTTTTACTTGTTCTTTTAGGGGGTGCTTTTGTGGGTATTATTTTAGCTCTTGAAACAGGATATCAGTTAGACCTGTTCGGTGCAAAAACTTTAGTTGGCAGAACCGTTTCCCTCGGTATGGTTAGAGAGCTTGGTCCCACAATTACAGGGCTTCTTTTGGCAGCAAGAACTGGTGCTAAAAATGCATCGGAGTTAGGGGCAATGCAGATTAGCGAACAGATAGATGCTCTAAGAGCTTTCGGTACAAACCCGGTTCTTAAACTTGTAATGCCTAGAACTATAGCTGCTATGGTTATGTTTCTTCCTCTTACAGCTATTGCAGATATGAGTGGAATATTAAGTGGAATGGTTGTTACAAAACTTTCTCTTCACGTTGATACATCTTTTTTCTGGAATTCGGCTATTTCTGCATTGTTGATAAAAGATATATTTGTTGGTTTTACAAAGCCAATTTTATTCGCTTTCTTTATTGCAACAATTAGCTGCTTCTATGGTTTTAATACAAGAGGCGGTACTTCTGCATTGGGTAAAAACACTATCAATGCTGTCGTTGTTTCTTCTCTTACTGTTTTAGTTTTAGATTTTATTCTTACAAAAATCGTTTGGGAATTATTATAGCAAAATGATACGATTAGAAAATGTAAGCCTTGCTTTTGGAGACAAAGTGATACTTGATAACACATCGTTATCAATTAAGAAGGGAGAAATTGCGATTATTTTGGGACCAAGCGGTGCGGGTAAAAGTTCTATCTTGAAAATAATGGTTGGTCTATGGCAGCCTGATGCAGGACGAGTTCTTATAAACAATAAAGATATTTCCAAATTAAGTGAATTAGAAATGTTACCTCTGCGAAGAAAAATGGGAATAGTATTTCAGGGTAATGCGCTTTTCGATTCATTAACTGTTAAAGAAAATGTCGCATATTTTCTAAGAGAACACGGCGGAATAAAGGAATCTCTAGTTAATGAAAAAGTCTCGGAAGTTTTATCTTTTGTTAACCTTGAAGGAACAGAAAAAATTTGTATTGATGAATTGAGCGGCGGAATGAAAAAAAGAGTCGCTATCGCAAGGGCACTATCATTTGATCCTGATATTATTTTTTACGACGAACCAACAACCGGCTTAGACCCAATTAACTCAAAATCAATTTTAGACCTTATTAAAAGAGCAAGCTCAAGAGGTGCAACATCGGTTGTTGTTACACATATTTTAAATGATGCAATTTATATTGGCGATACTTTGTCTGTTATAAATGAAGGTGCTGTTGTTGAGACCGGAACAGTTTATGAAATGTTGCGTTCTGAAAATAAATTTGTAAAAGATTTCTTCTATGAAGTATTCCAAGATGCTGCATTATTACAAAACAAAATTTTATAAAAAAATAAAGTGTTTAAATGAATAATAAAAAATTAACATTGAGAAAATTAAAAGTAGGAATAACTGTCTTCTTAGGATTGGTTGTTCTATTTATATTTTTATTCCTGGTTGGTTCTGAAAACAATGTTTTTGTATCAACATATAGATTAAACATTTTTCTTTCCAATATACAGGGACTAACTAACGGTTCAATCGTTTCTCTTGGAGGTATGAAAATAGGTAATGTTGAATCATTTGAGTTTTCAAAGAAAGATAATGTTAATGGTATAGTAACAAGCTTAAAGATTCCGGAAAAATATAAAAACATGATAACCGTTAAATCATACGCTATGCTTAAAACAATCGGGCTTTTAGGAAGTATGACTGTTGATATTTCAATGGGGCAAATAGGTGAAAAGCCCCTTGAAGATAACGACTTTTTAACCGTAAAACCGACTCTTAGTTTTGAATCTTTTGCGGACAAAATGAATCCTGTATTAGATGATATTGCAGGCACAATGAAAAATTTAAATAAAATTACCAATAAATTAGCCAAAGGCGAGGGTAGTTTAGGCAGATTGCTCGACGATCCGACCGCTTTAAATAATTTAGAAAGTGTCCTTAATAATTTAAATTCAATAACAAAAGCAATCGTAAACAAGAAAGGCTCTATTGGTAAACTAACTTACGATACTTCA
Source organism: Ignavibacteria bacterium (assembly GCA_011052365.1). GTDB lineage: Bacteria > Bacteroidota > Ignavibacteria > Ignavibacteriales > Ignavibacteriaceae. The sequence goes on along the minus strand of DRJC01000140.1, from coordinate 7,511 downwards.
CTTTACGATAACCTATCTTTACTTTCAAACAACCTAAATGAAATAACCGATTCTTTAAAGGATGGAAAAGGTTCTTTGGGTAAGCTCCTATCCAGTGATGTCCTTTACAGTAAAATAAGTTCTATATCCGATAGATTCGATAAACTTTTATCTAAAACAGAAAGGAGTGACAGCACAATGATTGGGGGGCTATTTAACGATTCAAAAATGTATCGACAATTTAATTCTCTTATACATGATTTGAACGCTCTTATAAAAGATTTAAAAGAGCATCCTGATAATTATGTGCAATTTTCGGTGTTCTAATTTTTTGCAAGGAATAGAAAAGAATGAGTTTTAAATTAGCCGGAATTTCAAGACAGGCGGATTATTCACCAAACCATGTTGAAAACGATTCGCTAATAATACGTGCTACAGCAGAAGAATTAAAAAAGCTGGGTATTGAAGTCAGCATTTACGGTGAAAGAGAAGTATTAAATAGTTCCTTTAACGAACAATTAATTTTTTCAATGGTTCAAGGACCGGAAGCAATTGAAAAACTACTTGAAATTGAAAACGACGGTGCTTTCGTCATTAACTCTCCCAAATCCGTTATCAACTGCTACAGAACCAACATGGTTACGCTTCTTCCTAAGAATGGTATACCTTTTCCCAGAAGTATAATAATCAAAATACCTTGTGAAAATGAAACAAAATTACCAACATTTAACTCGAGTAAATTTTGGGTAAAAAGAGGCGATGTACACGCCATACACAGAGAAGACGTTACCTTAGTTTACAGTGAAGCAGAAAGAAATAACGTAATAAAAGAATTTTGTAGGAGAGGAATAAAAAAAGCTATTCTACAGGAACATTTGGAAGGAGACGTTATTAAATTTTATGCCGTAAAGAACAGTGGGTTTTTTAACTGGTATTATCTTAACGGAAAATATCATACCGATTTTGATAATAAATTATTACGTGATTTAATTTCTAAATCAGCGGAAATACTTGGGCTATCTATTTACGGCGGTGATGCAATCATATCACCGGGGGGAAATATATCCATAATTGATATGAATGATTGGCCGAGTTTTGCACCGGTTAGAGATGAAGCCAGTAAACATATTGCAAAATTAATTTATAATATGGCGGAAGAATATGTCAACAAATAATATTATTGCTAATAAATTTGCCTCGGTTATAACGGAAATACCGGGACCCAATTCATTGAATTATTTTAACGAAGAACAAAAATATATTGCTCCCGGAATTCAAACTATAGCAACACGTTCAAAAATTGGTATTGAAAAAGGTGAAGGATGTATTGTACAAGATGTTGATGGAAACAGATACATTGATTTTTTTGCCGGTGTAGGTGTTGCAAGTCTTGGCTACAACCACCCGGTATATAATAAATATATGAAGGAACAAATCGATAACATTCACGTCGGAAGTTTTACTTCAAAAAACAGGGTTAAGTTGACGAAACTTTTAGCGGAAAATGCTATCGGAGATTTAACACGCAGCCAGTTCTACAGCGGTGGTGCAGAAGCAGTTGAAGCAGCACTCAGAATGGCAAAATCATATACAAAGAAAACTGAGTTCATTGGTTTTTGGAACGGTTTTCACGGGAAGACAATGGGTGTACTTGGACTTTTAGGCGATAATTTTAAAGCAGGTTTGGGTCCTTTACCTGCAGGTATTTACAATACCCCTTACGCCGATTGTAGACATTGTCCGTTAAACACAACTTTTCCGGAGTGTGATTTTGCTTGTGTTGATTTTATAAAAAGTAAAATAAGGTTTGAAACTACAAACAATATTGCCGCAATAATTGTTGAATCTATTCAGGGAACAGCCGGCAACGTTGTACCGGCACCGGGCTTTTTGAAAGAATTAAAAAAATTAACCGAAGAAATAGGTGCCTTACTTATTTGCGATGAAATGATAACAGGTTTCGGTAGAACAGGTAAAATGTTCGGATCACAACACGAAGACATTATTCCCGATATTATTACCATCGGTAAAGGATTCGGCGGCGGTTTCCCAATGACGGGTGTTATGTCTCGCGAAGAAATTATTTTTGCAAAACCATTCGGTAACCCGAGCGGAAGCTCTTCAAGTTACGGTGGAAACCCTCTTGCATCAACAGCCGCATATATAACATTAAAATCAATTATTGATGAAGAGCTTGTAGAAAACTCACGTAAGGTCGGTGAGTTTATGATGAAAAAATTAAACGAGCTAAAAGATAAGTTCCCTATAATCGGCGAAGTAAGAGGAAAAGGATTGATGATAGGAATAGAACTCGTAAAAGGGAAAAACTCAAAAGTAAAACTTGATAAAAAATATACGGAAATGTTTTTCCACGAATGTTTAAAAAGAGGATTAATAATAATGGGTTACAATCCTGACATTAGGGTTTATCCCCCTTTAATTGTAAATGAAGATATTGCCGAAGAAGGTATTTCTATTATGGAGAATGCATTTAGTTATGTCTCAGATCAGCTATAAAATTCAGGCTACTTTTAAATCAAAGGATACCGAAGAACTGCTCGACAGATTATTCTACCGTCCATTTGGTTATTTGATGGCAATCGGTTCTAAAAAAATCGGTTTTTCGCCAAACGTAATTACAATTATAAGTATCATTTTTGGGGTTACTGCGGGACTTTTGTTCTTCTATAACAATGTTACATTAAACTTAATCGGTGTGGTACTACTTGTGCTTGCAGAAACAATGGACAGTGCGGACGGTCAGCTTGCAAGAATGACAAATATTCATTCACGTTTCGGAAAAATTTTTGACGGGGTTGCAGGAAATTTAATGTTCATAAGTATCTATCTTAGCCTTTGTGCACGTTTTGTTTTAAATGGCGGAACACCGTGGATATTTTTAATTGCCGTAATTTCCGGTCTTAGCCATTCATATCAAAGTGCTATGTCTGAATATTACAGGAATTTCTACTTATATTTTGTTTACGGTAAAAACGGTGCCACTATTGACGAAGCCAAAGATATGAAAGAGAAATATAAGAACTATAACTGGCTTAAAAACTTCGGTAAAAAGTTTCTTCTAAGAGTTTATATAAATTATACCCTTCAGCAGGAATCACTTTCAAAATCCATAAGAAAATTTTATAAAAGTGTACATGAAAAATACAAAAGACAGTTGCCTGATTGGTTAATACAAGAGTACCGGAGATTAAATAAACCGCTATTAAAGTACGGCAATATTTTAACCACAAATACAAGAATGATTGTTTTGATCATAACAATCTTTTATGCCGACATACTTTATTATTTCTTGTTTGAACTTATTATCTTAAATTTTCTTCTAATTTATTTTGTTCTAAAACACGAGAAAACAAGCAAACAACTGATTGAGTATAGTAGCGCACATACAGAGGCAGCTTAGATGCTAAAAGGAGCAATAATAGGTTTCGGTAAAATAGCACAAAACAGCCACATACAAGCATATCAAAATGATGAAATAAAAAACGCTGTTGTTATAACATCCGTTGTAGAACCATTGGAAGCTAACAAAGAAGAGGGAAAAAAGAATCATCCCGAATTAAATTTTTATTCTTCAATGGATGAATTGTTCGCCAAAGAAAAAATTGATTTTATAGATATCACAGCTCCTCCTAAATTTCATTCACAATTAATTCAGGAAGGAATAAAACAGGGTGTTCACATTTTATGCGAAAAACCTTTCACTCTAAATTTAGAAGAAGCTGAAACTACTTACTTATTATTAAAAGATTATGATAAAGTTTTTATGCCTTGCCATCAATATAGATATTCACCAATCTGGCAGAACTTCAAAAGCTTTTTAAACAACAATAACGGTGAAGTAAAATCTATACTGCAGTTTAACATATTCAGACTGCAAGCCGATCCCGGCGGAACAAATTTTAACCCAGCCTGGCGAACGGATAAAAATGTAAGCGGCGGGGGTATATTAGTCGATTCGGGTATTCATTACCTTTATCTTTCTCAATGGCTTCTTGGCAAACCTAAAAGCGTTACGGCTAAAGTTTATAACTTAAATCATAGTGAATATCCCGTTGAAGACACTGCAATTGTAATGCTGGAATTTGAAAAAGCAGTTGCGGAAATAACTCTAACGTGGGGAGCAGATAAAAGAGTGAATAATGCAAGACTTGTTTCCAGTACAGGCAGTTTGAATTATGAAGGTAAAACTCATCTTTTAAAAAACATTAACGGAATGGAAGAAATAATCCATGTTCCCGATGCATCCGACAAAGCACATTATTTTTCATTGTATATTTCCTTAATTAAAGAATTTATTTCAAAAGTAAACAACAACCAAAAGTCAGGAGATTCCATAAAAGAAGCCTTTGATTCAATAAATTTATTGAACAAATGTTATTTATCAGCAGAAACAGGTAAAACCATTCTCCTTAATGATGAATAAGTATACAAAAACAATATTTTTTATTATCGGTCTCGCGGTATTTTCTTACCTAATCAACGATTTCGGTCTAGACAATATAATAACAAACATAAAAAAAACAGGCTGGTGGTTTGTTCCCGTAGTAGGCATTTGGGGTGTTGTTTATTATATGAATGCCTGGGCATGGTATTATATTATAGATGCCAAAAAAAAGAAAGTTTCTTTTATTGAAATATTTGAAATTACAATAAGCGGTTTTGCTATTAATTATATAACACCGTTTGTAAATCTTGGTGGTGAACCATACAGAATTTTGATGCTCCAAAAACCTATTGGCACACATTCTGCGGTATCATCGGTTATTCTTTATACAATGCTGCATTTTCTGTCTAACTTTTTCTTTTGGGTTACGGCAATTCTTTATGCATTAATTCTTCTACCTCTTTCTAATGAATTAAAAATAATTCTGATAGCGGTATTGTTGGTTTTATCTTTTTTCATTTGGTTTGTTTTTAAAAGACATAAACTTGGTGTGTTTGAATCCCTGCTTAATTTTATTGCCAAAGTTCCGCTATTAAAAAGATTAAAGAAAAAATTAGATCCCAAAGAAGATTCATTGATGAAAATCGATGAAGAGATCAAACATTTATTCAACCACAGAAAAAAAGCTTTCTTTTCTGCTCTTGTGCTGGATTATCTTGCACGTATGGTAGGAGTTTTAGAATTTCTTTTCATCTTAAAAGCAATCGGAATGGATATATCCTTTATGGAAGCTTTTTATATTAGTGCGGGTTCTTCGCTTATAACAAACATATTTTTCTTTATGCCTTTTCAACTTGGAACACTTGAAGCAGGTCTATATTTGGTACTGGACAGCATAAAGCTATCTGCCGGCATCGGAATTTATATTGGTATTATAAACAGGGCAAGAGAATTCTTTTGGATACTCATCGGTTTGTTGTTAATTCAATTTAACGGTATTAAAAAAGATAAAAAGACTAAAGGAAAAAGAGATTTGCTTGAATATATCTCGGATGAAAGCCAATGATTGAAGCTGTTATATTTGATTTCGGAGGAACTCTCGACACAAACGGAATTCACTGGAGTGAAAAATTCCGTATGACTTATGATGAAGCAAAGTTAAATATAAAACCTGAAGATTTTAACGAAGCTTATGTTAAAGCCGAACCTAAAATGTATGAAACGGTTTTAGAAGATGATGACCTGTTTATAACACTTCAAAAGCAGTCGTATCTTCAACTTGAATATCTTGTTGAAAATAAAGGTTACAAGTTTTACAACTCACCGGGTGTTGTTGCAACCGACATTTCAATGAGATGCTGTAACTACGTTAATAAATGTATTGCCGAAGCGATCCCTTTGCTTGAAGAGTTTAAGGGTAAAATAAAGTATTCTATCGTCTCAAATTTTTACGGCAATATAAAAAGTGTTTTGAGAAGTTTAGAGATAGACAACTATTTTGATTCAATTATAGATTCTACAACTGTGAATATCAGAAAGCCGGACGAAAGAATCTTTAGACTGGCACTAAGTGAACTAAAGGTTGAGGCAGAATATACTATCGCTGTTGGTGACTCGTATGACAAAGACATACTGCCTGCAAAAAAGCTTGGTTGTAAAACTGCCTGGCTTAATGTTCAAAGCTGGACAAAACCGGAAGACATTTCTGCGGCTGATTTTATTATGAAAGACTTTAAGGAATTAAAAAATATTATTAATAAATTTAATTTTGATTAATTTGATTTTTCTATTATACAACTAATTAGGTAAAACGATGAAACACGAAATAAAAGATCCATCTGGAAAATTAGGCATTTTAATTGTAGGATTGAACGGAGCAGTTTCAACAACTTTTTTAGCAGGCACACTTGCTATAAATAAAAAAATTGCAAAACCATTCGGATCACTGACTCAAATGGCTACTATACGAATTGGAAAGAGAAACGAAAACAAATTCCCATTAATTAAAGACTTTGTTCCTCTTGCAGACACAAATAATTTGGTGTTCGGCGGTTGGGACGTAAGAGACGAAAACTGTTTCGATTCCGCTATGGAAGCCGAGGTTTTAAAAGAAAAAGACTTGCTTCCTGTAAAAGAACAATTAAGTAGTATCCGACCTATGCCTGCTGTTTTTGAACAAAAGTTTGTCGTGAATCTAAAAGCATCATACACAAAAACCGGTGATAATAATTTTGATTTAATGGAACAAATAAGGACGGATATACGCACATTCAAAGAAGAAAATAAAGTTGAAAGACTTGTTATGATTTGGTGTGCAAGCACGGAAATTTACCTACCGGTTGAAGATGACCTTGTCAATTTAGAAGTGTTTGAAAAAGCAATGAAAGAAAATGCCGAAAATATTGCACCGAGCATGCTCTATGCTTATGCCGCCATAGCCGAAGGTGTTCCTTACATAAACGGCGCACCTAACCTTTCGATCGATACTCCCGCATTAATGAAATTTGCAGACAAACAGAATGTACCTGTTGCCGGTAAAGATTTTAAAACAGGACAAACATTAATAAAAACCGTAATATCGCCGATGCTTAAAGCAAGAATGCTGGGACTTAACGGATGGTTCTCTACTAACATTTTGGGTAACAGGGACGGCGAAGTATTGGACGATCCGGATTCATTCAAAACAAAGGAAGTAAGTAAACTTTCTGTTTTGGATTCAATTCTTCAGCCCGAACTTTATCCCGATCTTTACAAAGACCATTATCACAAAGTAAGAATAAATTATTATCCTCCCCGCGGTGATAATAAAGAAGGCTGGGACAATATTGATATTTTCGGCTGGCTCGGTTACCCGATGCAGTTAAAGATAGATTTCTTGTGTAAAGATTCCATTCTGGCAGCACCGATTGTGCTTGACCTTATTTTATTTATGGACCTTGCACAGCGTAGTAATATGTCGGGAATTCAGGAATGGTTATCGTTTTATTTTAAGAGTCCGATGCACGCTGAAAATGTTGTGCCTGAGCACGACTTATTTATCCAATTGATGAAGTTAAAAAACACACTCCGCAGAATGATGGGCGTTGAAGCCGTAACCCATACGGATGAAAGCGAAACTTACGATTAA
>DRJC01000139.1 GCA_011052365.1 Ignavibacteria bacterium | reverse complement strand
CTTACTTTTTCTTGAGTTACTGTTTTTACAACGTTTGGACCGGTAACAAACATGTGACTCGTATTTTTTACCATAAAAATGAAATCCGTAATTGCAGGTGAATACACAGCACCCCCTGCACAGGGACCCATAATAGCAGAAATCTGCGGTACAACACCGGATGCAAGTGTGTTTTGCAAAAATATATCTGCATAACCTCCAAGACTAACAACGCCTTCCTGAATTCTTGCACCACCGGAATCATTTAGCCCGATAATCGGCATACCGTTTTTTAACGCGATATCCATTATCTTTAATATTTTTTCTGCGTGAGTCTCGGAGAGTGAACCGCCGAAGACAGTGAAATCCTGGCTGTAAAGCACAACAGGTTTTCCGTCTATTTGGGCAAGCCCGGTAACTACACCGTCACCCGGAAATTGCTGCTTGTTAAGTCCGAATGCCCGGGCACGGTGCTTTACAAACATATCAATTTCATCAAACGAACCTTCGTCAACCAACAGTTCTATTCTTTCACGGGCTGTCAGTTTCCCCCTATCGTGCTGTTTTTTTATTCTTTCTTTACCGCCGCCTAATTTGGCTTTTGCTTTTTTCTTTTTCAGTTCTTCATTTTTTCTATCCATCACTTACCCCTTGTTTGTGACTTGAGGATATTGTTTACGTCATTCAGTAAAAAAGATTTTAATATTTTTTCTTTCAATTTTATTTGTCTGTTACTATTGTTTTCTTCCGACAATTTACCCCATTCTTCTTTTAGATTTATTTGGTCAATTATTTTCCCTTTTTCTCCTTTCATCAAATAAATATTTTCCGACAAGTATATTGCTTCGTTAATATCAGCAGAAGCTAATAAAATAGAGACGTTGTAATTTGAAGATATTTCCTTTAACAAGTCATAAAGTTCAAATTTAGTTTCATCATCCATGTTGTTAAATGAATTGTCAATAAGAATTATGGTTGGTTGAACTGCCAAAGCCCTTGCAAGTGAAATGCGAAATCTAAAACCGAGACTGCGATTATCCGGAAAATGTTTTTCGTAGCCTGTAAGCCCTACCGAATCAATTATATTCTGAATTTGTATGTTTGAATTACTAAGATGAAAATTAGAATTATCCACAACAAATTTTATGTTTTCTTCAACATTCAGCCAGGGAAATGAAGATGCTTTAGTCGGAATATATACGACAATTGAATTTCCGTTGTTGATTTTAATATCACCTTGAAAGTTATCTTCAACATTGCCGATAATTTTCAGTAAAGCAGATGCAGAACCATCAAAACAAAGAATGCAGTTTATTGAATTTTGTCCAGTTTCAATTTCCATATTAAAATTTTCAAAAATATCATCGGACTTAAGACCACTTATTTTTAGTATTTTTTTTATTTCTTCTTTCAAAGCTATTCCCAATGAATGAATCTGTTAAAAATAAATTTTAATATATAATTGCCGCTTATAATTGTAAGAGACAGTAACAAAGAGATTGAGAACAATGTAGATAGGTCTCTATATTGGATCGAATTGTTAATAATTGTTCCTAAGCCCCAGGTATGTTGAATATATTCATATGCTATTAAGAGTCCCCAAAGTTTCAGATGGAGAATGGTGAAAGAATCATTTAATAGCGGCAGAAGTTGTTTGAATTCTATTTCAGCATATATTTTTCTGCTGTTGATTCCAAGTGATTTGGCGGCAATAACATATTCATTTTCTAAACCTTCTTTTGCTTTAATCATTAGACCGGATAAATAAATGAAACTTGAAATAGTTAGGAAAATATACTCTGCATAAATTGAATGAGGGAACCAGAATATAAAAAATATTCCTATTAAAATTACAGGAATAAAATATTTCAATTTATAAATTGATAGAAGGAACTCACTTATAAAATTCCGGGTGAGCAAATAATATCTTAAAAAATATAAAAGTATTACAGATATTAGTAATGAAAAAGCAATAGCACCTACCGAGAAGAAAAAGTTTGAAGGCAATTGGTATACGTTAACCAAATCAGAAAACGAATTATAAACGATTAACGGTTTGGGTAAAAAATTATTTTGAACAAAAACAAACTGAAATAAGACAACCCAAATCAGCAGAAAAAATAATATAAGAGTAAACGGTTTTCGAAAAAAAGTATTCTTGTTTGACATATAACAATTAAGAAAAAAGTAGTATAAAAACAGTCACCAATTGATTAATGAAATATATTGATAAGATAGGGGTTATTCAAATGTAGTTGTGAAAATGTTGATATGTATTATTGATTTTTAAACATCGAATAATGATTTGAAGTTTTTAATCAAGGAGGGAGCGGCATAAGCCGCTGCAAAATTCAAGTCACACTTTGTCTTTGGGCTAAAGCCCGATGTCCTTTTGGATTTTCAGGATCCGTCAACTGAAGTTGACGGCAATAATGGATTCAGATGAATATTTCCTTTGTCACGGAATGGTCCGTGACAACCAAAAGGTCTAACGTTCAATCCAAAAAGATTTCTTGCATTTAGTCTTCATTAAAAATAACTTTTAACTTCATTTTTTAAGGCTTTAGTGGAAACAAAAAATCAAAAAAACATCTCGGTTAATAGGAAAGCAAGACACGAATATCTCTTCCTCCAGACTTATGAGGCAGGCATAGTTTTGCAAGGAACCGAAGTTAAATCTTTACGTGAAGGGAATACTAATTTTGCCGATAGTTACGCTTCGGTAAGGGGGAATGAGGTCTGGCTTATCGGTATGCATATTGATCCCTATAAACAAGGTAACATCAACAATCACGAGCCTGTAAGAGACAGAAAGCTGCTTTTAAATAAAAGTGAAATCAAAAAACTTATAGTTAAAATAAACGAAAAAGGATTAACATTAATTCCATACAGGTTGTATTTCAAAAACGGAAAAGTAAAGGTTGAGCTGGCTCTGGCAAAAGGCAAGAAGACTTACGATAAAAGAGAAGCTATTAAAAAACGGGATCTAAAAAGAGAACAGGAAAGAAGAATTAAATTCTGATGTTTTCTGCTTATTTTAATTACTATTATTTTTTAATTTTGTCATATCTTCCGAAGGAATGGCTACGCCGGAAAAAGTGGAACGATTGAGATATCTTTCACGGTAAAATTGGAGTGAAAGATTTCTCCCTCCGGTCGAAATGACAATATTGTAGTTTGTGGTTCTTTTTATCTTAATAAATAAAAATTTAAATAATTATCAGAATAAAAATAAATGAGTAATATTAAAACCAATTTTCCTCCTCTTAACGAACAGATGGATGTTATAAAAAGAGGTGCTTCCGAAATAATTCCAGAAGATGAACTTGTTAAAAAGATTGAAAAATCATTAGAAACAAATTCGCAATTAATCATAAAGCTCGGTTGTGACCCCAGCAGGCCTGACCTGCACATCGGTCACTCGGTTGTTCTTCGAAAACTTGCACAATTTCAAAGTCTGGGGCATCAAGCAGTTTTGATAATCGGCGATTTTACCGGGATGATAGGCGACCCGTCGGGCAGAAACATAACCCGCCCTTCTTTAACTCTTGAAGAAGCAAGAAAAAACGGGCAGTCTTATTTTGAGCAGGCTTCAAAAATTTTAGATAAAGAAAAAACGAAAATTGTCCATAATTCAGATTGGCTGAGCAAAATGTCTTTTGAAGATGTGATAAGACTTGCATCAAAATATACTGTTGCCAGAATGCTTGAGAGGGATGATTTTACAAAAAGATATAAAACAGGCGTACCGATCAGTATGCACGAACTACTTTATCCACTGGCTCAAGCAATGGATTCCGTTGCAATTAAAAGCGATGTTGAACTTGGCGGAACCGATCAGAAATTTAATCTTCTTGTTGGCAGGGACATACAAAGAGAACACGGACTTGAACCGCAGGTAATTTTAACTATGCCCCTGATTGTCGGTACAGACGGAGTTGAAAAGATGAGCAAGTCTTACGATAATTATATTGGAATATCCGACTCGCCAAAAGATATCTATGGCAGAACTCTTTCAATTCCCGATAGTTTAATTTATAATTATTTTGAATTGGCAACCGATGTTTCAAAGGATGAACTATCCGAAATTAAAAACAAACTTGAAGACGGTGAAACAAACCCAAGAAATTTAAAAAGACAGCTTGCAAGAACATTCGTAAGAATGTACTACGATGAACAAACAGCTAAAAATGCCGAAGAAGAATTCGACAAAATTTTTATAAAAAAAGATGTGCCCGATGATATCCCCGAGTTTAATTTATCAGCTTTTCCTGAAATTAACATTATGGATTTGATAGTTAAAGTTGAATTTGCTCCTTCAAAAGGTGAAGCAAGAAGACTTGTTATGCAAGGCGGTGTTTCGATTGACGGCGAAAAAATAAACGATATTAAAACATCAATTAAAATTAAAGACGGACAAATATTAAAAGTAGGCAAAAGAAAATTTGCAAAACTCAAGAAGTAATTTAATAGGAAAATGAATTGTATCTACCAAAAAAAATATTTTTTACAAAGGGAGTTGGAAGAGATAAAAATTATCTAACTTCTTTTGAGTTAGCTTTACGGTCTGCAGGAATTGAAATGTGCAACTTGGTAACTGTAAGTAGTATTTACCCTACCAACTGCAAACGTATAACTAAAGAAGAAGGGATTAAACTTCTAAAACCAGGACAAATAACTTTTGCAGTATTGGCACGAAATTCTACAAATGAACCAAACCGCCTTATTGCATCTTCAATAGGTGTTGCATTACCGAAAGATAAGAAAATGTACGGCTATCTTTCGGAACATCATCCCTTTGGAGAAACAGAAAAAATTGCCGGTGAATATGCGGAAGACCTTGCCGCTACAATGCTTGCAACAACACTCGGTGTTGATTTTAACCCCGATACAGATTGGAATGAAAGAGAAAATATTTATAAAATGTCCGGTAAAATTGTAAGGAGTTTTAATGTTACTCAATCTGCAAAAGGACAAAAAAATGGTCTCTGGACAACTGTGCTTGCAGTTGCCGTATTGCTGCCATAAAATAATATAATGCTGTTTGACGAAACTACATTTTGGTTTTTCTTCTCTTTCATAGCTCTTACAATCATAATAATTGATCTGTATGTGACGGATCACTCCCATGATAAATTATCAGTAAAAAAGAGTTTGATTTGGAGTAGTGTTTGGATTACAACGGCACTGCTCTTCAGTGTTTTCCTTTATTTTTATTTGGAAGACGGGCATGTAAAATCAATTGAATTTCTTACCGGTTACTTGATTGAATATTCACTTTCGGTTGATAACCTGTTTGTTTTCCTTATGATTTTTACAGTGATGGGAGTACCAAAAGCAAATCAACCTCACATTTTAAAATGGGGAATTTTAAGTGCAATTGTTTTTCGTATAGCCTTCATTTTAGTGGGAGTAGGACTAATCAATTTATTCCATCCTGTTATCTACCTTTTTGGTGCGATTCTTATTTACGCTTCTTACAAAATGATACAAGATAAACAAGATAAAATTGATTATGAAAATAACGTCTTAATAAAATACATGCGTAAGCATTTTAATATTCATACAGGCTTTGAAAAAAATAAATTTTTTATAAAGAAGAACGGTAAGCTCTTTGCAACATCTCTGTTATTAACTTTAGTCTTAATTGAATCATCAGATATAATTTTTGCAGTAGATTCTATCCCTGCAATTATATCAATTACAAAAGATCCATTTATAATTATAACCTCAAACATTTTTGCAATTTTAGGTTTGCGTTCACTTTACTTTGCGTTATCGGGATTAGTGGATTTATTCCATTACTTAAAATACGGTGTCGCTCTGATTTTATTTTTTGTAGGCGTAAAAATGCTGATTTCGGAAATATTCATAATCCCTACTCCAATATCTTTGGGCATAATTATCTTTCTTTTAGCAGGGTCTATTATCTTATCTTTAATTTTGAAAAAAAGAAACGCAAAGAAAGCTTAATCTTTTTCTCCGCGAACTCTGCGGTTAGCAACACTTCTTACAGAAAAAAGCCTCATATAAAACAAAGCATAAAAAAAGCTTATTAAGAATTTACTTACTCACCTTACGCAAAATATTATCCGTTAGCTAATCCGTCAACTGACGGAAATAGCCACAACCTTTAGGACGTGTTGCACAACTAATAAATTGTCATTTCTGCCATAGGCATTCCTATGGAAGAAGGAGCCTGCCTGTCCGGTAGGCAGGTCTTCGACTGAGAAATCTTTCACTTTTGTTGAAAAAAGATTTCTCCCTCCGGTCTCCCGAAGGGACTCCGTTGGAGGAAATGACACTGGTGATAGTTCTGCAACAGACCCTTTAGGTCGTGGCTATAAATTCAGTCGACTCTCTGTAGACTTTCCGTAGACTTCGTCTCCGAGACGAGCGTCTCCGAGACGAGGGTGAAATAATGCGTAACGTGAGTTACTTAGTATTTGATTCCTCAATTTTCATAAAAAGGAAAAATGAATGAAAAACAATGGACACAAACAACCCGGCAAGCAGAGGTTCCACATCTTTTAAGAAATAAACATTTGCAAACTCTCCCCTGATAAGATACCAAAGTATACTTACCCCAACGGATAAAATCATTTCATATAAAATAAACTTACCTCGTATTTTTATTTTAGGATAGTACGCACTGACAACAGGCAAGATAATTCCGGGTACACTAAAAGAACCCAATAGATACCAAATATCAATTACCGAGGGTATAAAATAGGCTAACACCAAAGCAATAATCCCTGAAATAATTAGACCAATAAAAGTATATTTTTTAAGCAGACTTTCGTCCTGCTTTTTATCGAGACGAAAAATAAAATCACGCGCAATTGTTGTTCCGCTTAAAAACAAAAAACTGTTTGAAGTTGAAAGTATTGTCGCAAATAAACCTGCATAAAAAATACCTTTAATCCCCGGACTTAATATCCTTTCCGCAAGTAGTGGAAAAGACAAAACCGGGTTGGTTAAATCGGGCAACAGTGCCTTTGCATATAAGCCAGTTGACGTTGTTAGAAAATCGAACAAAGCCCAAAATAAAATTGAAATGAGAATACCTTTCATTGCTACCTTACCTGATTTAGCGGAATAACATCTTTGATGAAAACCCGGGTCGGCGAAAGTCCACAAGGCTATAAAAAACCAGACTAAAATATACGAGGGTGAAGCACCCCCGCTTACATGTAAGTATTCTTTTGGAAGATTTGTAGTTAAATAATTAAACCCGCCCAACGAAGAATAGGCTGATAAGAGTATTAAAATAAAGCCGGCGAACATTACAAAAAATTGAAAAGCATCGGTATAAACATTCGACCTGAAACCCCCCTTAAATAAATATGATACCGATAATAGAAGTGCAATCAGTAAACTGATAAATAAATTGATATTGAATATCAGCGAAATTAAACTTGCAATCATTAAAAAGTAAGGTGCGGGCGAAACCAAAACGAAAACCAAAACAGCCGAAAATAATCCGGCCTTTTTTCCGTAAAGTTCACTTATTTTGTCGGGGATTGTAAATAAAGAAGCCTTGTGAATTTTCTTTGCAAAAAATATGGCAAATAGAAAAGCAAAAATATAATATGGAAATCCTTGTGTGAACCAACTCAACAAGCCGTACCTGTAAGTGAACTCCCCTACTCCCAATATTCCGCCATACCAGGTAGAAACATTTGTGAGTACAAATAAAAACAAACCGACGTTTCTACCGAACAACAAATAATCATTTGCATCGCTGCTTGTTTTTCTCCCGGTAAAAAAACCGATTGTTAGAACAATAAAGAAAAAAGTTACTACAACTATTATGTCGAGACTGCTAAAAGAGACCATGGTTCTTTATCATTTTAAAATATCTTATAACGAAGCCAACACCACCGTTAGTTTTTAAACCGACTTTATCTTTGACAGCCCTGTTGCTTGTACTTTCTTTTTCACCGAAAGGTAAGGAAATATTTTTAAGCGGATACTTTAATCCTGTGGAAGTAAACTTTGTTTTTTTGTCGAAACCGTAAATAGAAATTAGCTCTCCCTTACTCGAGTTAAAATTGCACTTGCCTTTAACCGGCACTAAAAATGATTCACCGGAAAGCAAATAGATTTTTATTTTGTCATAATATTTCAGAACAATTCCTAAATTACAAATCGAATGGTCCAGCCTGTCACCCGTGCTTCCTAATAAAACAGCTTTTGTGAAATTTTTCTTTATTGCAAACTTCAAACATTTTTCAACGTCCGTATCGTTCTGCCTTTTAAATTGAATTATTTGTGATATCCCTTTAAAATATTTTAAAGTTGATTCCTCAACCGAGTCCAAATCGCCAATTATATAATCCGGAATTATCTTCAACTTCATGGCAGAGTTCGCTCCGCCGTCCGCACAAATTATTGTGGAATAGCCTTGCTTAACAAAGTATTTTATCTCACTTTTTTTTGGACATTTTCCGTTGGCAATAATAATACATTTCTTCATTTTTATAACCCGATATTAAGACCGAAAAAGTAGTTCCTATCGGCAGCAGGAAAAAATTCACCGCCGATTGCATTTGCAGAGTATAAGTTATCAAATAAATTATTTACTTGAAAAAATATTTTTGATGCCGTTAAAGAATTAAACAAATTAAACTTATAACTTACAAGCAACGAAGCTGTTAAGTAGGCATCGTTTACATTGTCGGTATACGAGACAAATGCCGGATGCTTTTGTAAATAACTCGATAGATTTCCACCGTAATTATCGGAATAAAACTTGCCCACATATTTACCTGTAAATTGCGCATAAAAATTTCTTTGCCTGTACTGTATTCCCACATTGGTAAGGAATTCAGGGAAACCGCTGATGCTGTTACCACTTAAATTAATTGAACTGCTTCCGCTCAAAAAATATCTACCGTTCGTTATTTTATTTTTACTGAGAGTTGCGTTTCCGTAAATTTTCAGACCGTCCTTAATTTTTAATGTGGCTGTAAATTCTATACCCCTGTGAATTGTTTTGTCAACGTTGCCTGTAGTTGGTTGTCCGAACCTGTCAATCTTTCCGTTTTTCACAATTTCGTCTTTGAATATCATATAATACAAATTGACGGTTGCAGAAAAATTAGAGGAATTAAAAGAATACCCGAATTCAAAGTCATTCATTTTTTCCGGTTGAACTAAAGGGTTGTTGTAGTTGTAAGAACCGTCGGGATTTTGTTCAAATTTCGGTACGGCTCCGCCGCTGGATTCACTTGCACGGTAGTAATTTACAAGTCGCGGCTCTCGCGTAACTCTTGCAAACGAAAAATACATGCTTTGGTTTTTATCCAATTTATAATTTAAACCGAAACGCGGATTTAAATAAACACCACTTATATCAAATTGATTACTTAGATATTTTTCATCGTAAAGTTTATATTTATGGTAAGCAATTTGAATTTCGCCCAATAAATTAAGGCTTTCGTTTATGTTGTAAGTTTCGTGCAGGTAACCGTTAATTATATTTTTACCACCTTTGTAAAAATAATATCTGTATTCCTTTGTAAGATTCGCGGGTAAATTTCCGCCGAATCCTATACTTCCCCAATGATCCGACCTGTGAATTCTTACTTCGCCGCCTATTATTAATTCACCTTTGTTCTGCTTTATGCTTATTCTCGGTATCCATCCGAACTGCGTATTTTCAACTTGAGCTCTAATCAAAACATTATCGGGATTACCATTTGGATTAAACCCGTTGGCAGCCGTTAACCTTAAATAAGAGGTATCAGCCCACGAACCGTCAAAGTCGAAAAAGCCGTTGCCGACAATTAGAAATAATGCTGAATTCAATTTTACATTTTTATTTAATTGATATTCATTTAGAATCTCAAAATGCGGCTGAGAAAAATTTTCAATCTCGCTCGGTCTTCTCGGTGTCACAAATGTATAAGCATTATTTGAAGCTTCCCAATATGAAAAGTTTCCTTTACGAAGTTTTTTGTCCTTAATTGCAAACTTTGGTAAACCCGTATAAGCCAGTCCGTCCGAAATCGGACCGCCGTAAAAATTTAATTGTGTCGTAAGTTTTTTATCGTACCTGATTGCCGATAAATAATAAGAATTAAAATTTGTCCAGCTTAAATTTCTGTACCCGCTGCTCAAAGTTTTTGATAGTTTGGCATAAATAGAATATTTATTATCAATTAATCCACTGGAAAAAGAAGCGGAATATTTCCTCGTATTAAAACTACCGAACGATAATTCGACTTTTTGGAACGGCTTATTCGAAAAATTAGCGGTTATAATATTTATTGAACCACCTACGGCAGGGTATCCAGTAACACCCGAGCCTGCTCCCCTTTGAACTTGGATCAGTTCGGTGCTTGCAAGTAAATCCGGGAAATCAAGCCAATAAACATTGTTATCTTCAGGGTCATTTTGGGGTATCCCGTTTATTGAAACCGATATTCGTCTTTGGTCGAAACCACGTATGCTTAAATAGTTATATCCTATACCGTTACCATTTTCTGAATAGAAAGTTGTTGAGGGTAAATTGCTCAGATATTCGGGTATATCCTGAAAGGTATAATTGTCGTCAATTTCTTTCCTTTTTATTTTACTGAACGTAAAAGGTGTAAAACCTTTTTTGCCTAAATTCCCCTCCACAAAAATAGTTTGTGATGGAATGATTTTGGGAGCAAGCATAATTGTTACCGTTTTGGTAAGATCAACATCTTTCAATTTTAAGATTGTGGATGTATACCCGACATAGCTGACAATTATTTTGTTGCCTTTTGTTATTTCACCGGATAGAACAAATTCCCCGTTTTTCCCACTAACTGTACCGATAGGACTTCCCTTTATTCTTACATTAGCATTAGGCAGAACTTTTAAAGTTTCAGAATCAACTATTTTCCCTTTGATGGTTATTTGTTGTGCACCCACTAACGAAGAAATGAGGAATAGCAATAGAATTACATTTTTCATTTTATAACTCCTTTAAATGAAAAAAGCCGTTTGAAGAAACGGCTAAACAGTAAAACCATTGTTGCCCGTTTTCCTACGCCGGTATTACCCGGATCAGGTTAGAGGGTATTATCTCAGTTATTCCAAAGAAAGCGGAATAACACCCCTAACGGCTTTTGTTAAAAAAATATTTATGCAAATATAATTAATTTGATTGTAAATAGAAATGAAATAAGGTATAAGCACTCAGTTTAAAGCAAACAGCTTACAGATACTTTGAAAACAGCTTGTACCGAACTTGTTCCGGATCATACAGTCGATTAGTTGTTTAAAGATTAAATTTATTTGTTGACAATATGTCAAATATGACATATATTTACTCTATGAAAATACAAGACAAACCTCTTATCTGGTTACATGGTGAAATTAAAACTCCTCCATTTTCTTCTGTTGCAAGGATTGAAGCTGGATTTCTTTTCCGACTTCTCCAGATGTGAGAAAAGTTAAAAATGCCTCACTCAAGACCAATGCCTAATATTGGTACGAATTGT
>DRJC01000138.1 GCA_011052365.1 Ignavibacteria bacterium | reverse complement strand
CTGTAAATCTTTTTTCCTTTAATATTGATTAAATCTTTTGTGCTTAATTTTGATTCTCGCGGATACTTTGTAAATGCACCGAGCGTAGCAAGACTTAAACGTAACCCACCTATAATATCGGGGTTTTGAAGTATGGTTATTATTCTAAAGCCTTGAGCGTTGCCTTCAAATTTTGTTAAGTCGCTCCATTGTTTTTCGTTTTTATCTTTTTTCTTAATCCGCTGGCTAACGGACCTGCCTTCACCGTTCCTAAAATATTCCGATATCGCATCTTCCCCGGAGTGACCAAACGGAGGATTACCGATATCGTGTGCTAAACAAGCGGCGGCAACAATTTCTCCAAAGTTAGAAGAAACATAATTATCCTTTAAATTTGAATGTCTTTCAATTAATGTTTTACCGACAAGATTACCGAGAGACCTGCCTACGCAAGATACTTCCAAACTATGTGTAAGGCGGGTATGAACAAAATCACTTTCAGGTAATGGAAATACCTGCGTTTTATCCTGCAATCTTCTGAAAGCCGAACTAAACACAATTCGGTCAAAGTCCCTTTGAAATTGACTTCTTCCGTCACTTTTAGATTTTTTTGGTTGACCGTATATTTCTGTTGATAATAAATTTTTCCAGTTCAATTACAACTCATATTTTTTACAATAAATAAAATAGAATATAATATTTTATCAGATATCTTTTTAAAGAGGTGCTTGATAATACATTTTTTTTTATTATATTGATATGAAACTAAAATGAAAAAAATTAACCTCTATATTTCCAACCGATATTTTTTCGTATATATACTGAGTTACTTTCTACCTACAAGACTTAACTTTTAATAATCCCCAATAGAAATAAAATGTTTAATTATAATCTCTTTTTTAAAAGAAGAAAATATGTCGTATTTAAAATTTTAATAATAATCTTACTCACCGGTACTACTTTTCTCGGAGCTAATAGCAGACCTAAAACGGCAAAGAATGGAATGGTGGTATCCGTTAGTACAATTGCATCACAGGTTGGGGTTAACATTTTAAGGAAGGGCGGTAATGCAGTAGATGCTGCTGTTGCGGTGGGTTTTGCTTTGGCTGTTACTTATCCTTATGCAGGGAACATTGGTGGAGGCGGTTTTATGGTTTTGCACCTTCAAAACGGTAAAAACACAACTATTGATTTCCGTGAAAAAGCACCGTTTTTGGCATCTAAAAATATGTACCTGGATAGATTCGGTAATTACAATCCCAAATTAAGCCGGGAAGGTACAACATCTGCCGGTGTACCCGGCAGTGTAGCCGGATTAATTTTTGCCCTGCAAAAATACGGAACAATGAGTTTAGCGGAAGTGATGGAACCTGCAATAAAATTAGCACGGAACGGTTGGAAAATAAATTCTTTAACAGCAGAAAAATTTGAGAACTACCTTCCTACTTTTAAAAAATACCCTGCTACATTTGATAAATTTACGAAGTACGGTAAGCCCTACTTAGAAGGAGATGTTTTTAAACAACCTGATTTAGCACGAACTTTAGAACTAATAAAAGAAAAAGGTAGTGATGGATTTTACAAAGGTAAAATTGCCAAATTACTAATAGAAACAATTAAATCAATGGGTGGATATATTACTCAAGCAGACCTTGATAAATATACACCTGTTGAAAGAAAACCAATCATAGGGAGTTACAGAGGATATAAAATAGTTTCAATGCCTCCACCAAGTTCAGGCGGAATAGCCCTTGTAGAACTATTAAACATTTTAGAGAACTTTAAATTTAATACTAATGACTGGGGAAGCAGCAAGTATATTCACAGAATTGTTGAAGCTATGAAATACGTCTTTGCGGACAGGACATCATATTTGGGAGATTCTGACTTTTATCCGGTACCGGAACAAGGGTTAATATCAAAAAAATATGCCAAAACAATTTTTAATAAGATAGGAGAAAAAGCAGTTCCCGCAGATAAAATAACTGCCGGTAAGCCTATGGATTATAAAGAAAGTACGGAAACTACACATTACTCGGTATATGATAAAGACGGAAATGCTGTAAGCGTAACAACAACACTTAATTCCGCTTTTGGCTCTAAAATAGTTGTTGACGGTGCGGGCTTTTTACTTAATAATGAAATGGATGATTTTAGTGCTAAACCCGGTACTCCAAATCAATTCGGTTTAAGAGGAAGCGAAGCCAATTCAATCCAACCGGGCAAAAGAATGTTAAGCTCGATGACTCCCACAATTGTTCTAAAGGACGACCTGCCTTATTTGGTTATTGGTTCGCCCGGTGGTTCAACTATTATCACGGTAGTTTTGCAAGTAATTATGAACAGTATCGACTTTAACATGAACATTCAAGAAGCAATTGATGCACCGAGAATTCATAATCAATGGTTACCCGATTTAATATTTTACGAAAAGTATGCGATTGTAAATGACGTTAAAGAAAATCTTATAAAGATGGGATATAAATTCGCCGATATGCATAGTAAATTTAGAATTTTAGGTATTGCCGAGGGTATTATGATCGATAATACTAAGCATATTATTTACGGTGCGTCAGACCCGAGGGGTGACGGAACACCCGTAGGGTATTAAATAAACAGAGATTCTTCTCATAGTAGTCTAGTTAATGATTCATTTATAACCATTACATGTGTTTTTATTGCTGAAACTTAATCTAATCACCCGGTTTAAGTTTGAGTTAATTCATTAATTATTAATAAAGGAGGTACTTATGAAAAAGTACAGTTTATACTATCTTATTATTTTATCCTTTATTGCTTTTGCGTTTCAATTATCTGTAAATGCTCAAAGTAAGATTGAGGGTACTGTAACGGACGTTTCAACAGGCGATCCTTTACCCGGAACTAATATTACTATTGTGGGTACGCAAATTGGTACGGCTACAAATAACAACGGTGAATATTCCTTTGCTATAAAGCCGGGTAAATACAAATTGAAAGCAAGCTTTATAGGGTACAAACCTTCAATAGTTGAGATTAATGTTAAATCGGGGAAAACATTACTTCAGAACTTCAAACTTGTTACAGATCTTTTAGGAACTCAAGCTATTGTTGTACTTGGCACAAAAACAACCGATAGAACGGTAGTAAATTCTACTGTACCGATTGATGTTCTAACCGTTCAAGAGATTGCACAAACCGGTTACACACAAACAAGGGAAATGTTAAAAATGTTAATCCCTTCTTATAACGCTACCGAAAATACTATTACGGACGGGTCCGATGAAGTGAGACCGGCAACATTACGAGGATTGGAACCTGACCAGGTACTTGTATTAATAAACGGAAAAAGAAGATATACAAGCGCATTGGTTCATGTTAACGGTTCTATAGGACGTGGTTCAGTAGGTGTGGATTTAAATTCAATTCCTTCTACGGCTATTGAAAGAATTGAAGTCTTGCGTGACGGTGCATCTGCTCAATATGGTTCAGATGCAATTGCAGGTGTAATAAATATTATTCTAAAAGAAAAAGTAGGTTTAGATGCAACTGCTTCAGTAGGTGGATTTACTACAAAAGAACCAAGAGGGTATTCTAAAAGCGAAGGCAACCTGCGTGTAAATTCTCCTTCTTATACATGGGATAACGGCGTTAAGAATGTAACGATAAACGACGGATTTGCACGTACCTTCCATTTGGGTTACGGTTTTAAAGTGAAAAATTCGGGTGTCATTTATTTAAGCGCCGAATATAGTAAACATAATCCCACAAACAGGGCAGGCTTAGACCCCAGGCAACAATATTTCAAATTGTCGAACGGAGCTCCTGACCCGAGAGAAGCTACTTTTAACAGATTAAATCATCACTGGGGTGATGCAGTTTCCGAAAATATGGGCCTCTTTTTAAACAGTAAAATTCCTCTGAAAAACAATTGGAAATTCTATGCCTTCGGAGGTTATTCTTACAGAACCGGTTCTGCAGGCGGCTTCTATAGAAGGTCTTTAGATAACAGAAATGTTAGAGCAATTTATCCTAACGGTTTTTTACCGACAATAGACACAAAGTTATATGATGGTCAAATTGTTGCCGGTGTTAAAGGTCCTATAGGAGATTGGAATATTGATATAAGTCAATCCTATGGCGGTAACAAATTTCATTTCGGTGTTATCAATACACTCAATGCATCATTCGGTACCAAGAGTAAAACTTCTTTTAATGCAGGCAATTTGTTGTTTTACCAAGCAGTTACTAATGTAGATTTGGTGAATCAATTTGATATCGGAACTGCGACTCCGTTAACAGTTGCTGTTGGAGGGGAATTTAGATGGGAAAATTATAAACTTCAAGCAGGCGAGCCGCAATCATACTTAAATGGCGGCGTGCCGGTTTTAGACGGACCCAACAAAGGTAATCCTGCACCTATTGGTTCCCAGGTATTTCCTGGTTTTTCACCTAAAAATGCACAAGATGAAGCCAGAACCAACGAAGCAATTTATGTAGACCTTGAAAATAATGTAACACCTGTGTGGACAATAGGAGTTGCAGGCAGATATGAAAATTATAGTGATTTTGGTTCTACAGCAAGCGGTAAACTTGCTACACGTTATCAATTTACTCCTGGCTTTGCAATACGTGGAGCAATCAGTAACGGATTTAGAGCACCTGCATTAGCTCAAGCATTTTTCTCATCAATCGCAACAAATTTTATCGGTGGTGTTCCTTTTGAAATAGGTACATTTCCGGTAAATACCCCTGTTGCAAAGGCATTAGGTGCAAAGAGCCTGAAAGCAGAAAAATCAGTTAATACAAGCATCGGTTTTACACTTTCTAATGACAAATTCACTTTAACTGTTGACGGTTATAATATTTCAATAACCGACAGAGTTGTTTTAACAGAAAACTTCCGCGGTGCAGGCGTACAAGCTTTCTTGGCTGCAAGAGGTATTCAGGCAACAGGCGGCAGGTATTTTACAAATGCACTGAATACAAGAACACAGGGAATAGATGTAACAGCAAGGTACGGTGTTCATTTAACAAACGAATCAAGTCTAAGGTTTACCATCGCACTTAATTATAATAAAACCGATATAACAAACCGTAATGAAATTTCTACTCCTGCTGAAATAAAAGCCATTACAAGTATACCCACACTTGGAAGAGTTGGACAGGGCAGAATTGAACGCGGTCAGCCGAATAATTCCTGGAATTTTATGGGTAATTATAATTTTAAGAAATGGAATTTTAATGTTAGGGTTCTAAAGTTCGGTTCATTTATCGTTTTCCAGTCTGATGTTACAGGAAACAGAGACCAAACTTATTCACCTGTTTGGACCACAGACTTAGGAATTACATATAAGTTTAATCGTTTTCTTTCTTTAGCTATTGGAAGCAATAATGTTTTCGACATATATCCCGATAAGACGTTGAAAAGAAATAGTTTCAACGGAATTTTCCAATACACCGGGTTTTCCCCATCAGGCTTTAACGGAAGATATATATATTCCAGATTGAGCGTTTCTTTATAAACGGTTAATAATTCTTTTTTAAAAGGAATCCTGTATAACGGGATTCCTTTTTTATTCCTACAAAAACAGCTTACATTTTCTCCCCTATTTTTTAATATATTATATTAAAACGAATTTTTTATTTTTATAAATGACTACAAATGATAAAAACATACTTGAAAGTTCTATTCAATATGTTAAAGCCGTCGGGCCAAAACGTGCAGAATCCTTTGAATCAATAGGGATAAAAACAATAAGGGATTTGCTTTTTTACTTTCCTTCTAAACACCTCGACCGCAGCACAACTCTTACAATTGGTAAAGCATATTCATACTTAGTTGACGGCTACGAAGGAGAAGTTACAATAATTGCGGAAGTTGTTAATAAAGAAAAGAGACGATACGGAAAAAGGGAAATAATGAAAGTCACTTTAAAAGATTCAACAGGTTCCTTTGAATGTGTCTGGTTCCAGGGTGCTAAATACATTTATGATATATTCCAAGAAGGGAAGACTTATGCTGTTTCAGGTAAACCAACAAGATCAAAATATAGGGATATGCAATTCATACATCCCGATTACGACAGGATAAGTCAAGATGAAACTAAAGATTATTTAAATACAGGAAAAATAATTCCCTTTTATCGAATTCCGCAAAAATTAAAAAGCCATAATTTGGGTGACTTCAGCTTAAGAAAAATTGTACATAATGCTGTTAGCAAATATGCCGATCTTTTGCCTGAAACCTTACCTGAAAATATTGTTCGGGAAAAAGATCTTTTAAAAATAAATGAAGCCGTTAAAAACGTTCACTTCCCCTTAGACAAAGAAAGTTACAACAAGGCATTAAAGAGATTTAAGTTTGAAGAAATATTTTATCTCGAATTATTAATTGCTTTAAGAAAATACCGGTATAAAAGTACACTGCCCGGTATTGCAATGAAGATTAACAATAACGTTATTAAAAAATTTCTGGAATTTCTCCCTTTTAAATTAACCCAAAGCCAACGAAAAGTTTTAAGAGAAATAGCCTTGGATATGAAAACTCCGCAGCCTATGAATAGATTACTGCAAGGTGATGTGGGAAGCGGGAAAACTATTGTTTCTTTAATTGCAATGATAATAGCTGCAGATAACGGTTATCAATCGGTAATGATGGCGCCTACGGAAATACTTGCTGATCAGCATTACAAAAATATTTCTAAAATGTTAAATGACTTTACAAATAAAAACAAACTTGAACCAATTCATGTTTCTCTTTTAATCGGCGGTCAAAGTAAAAAAGATAGAACAAAAGTATTGAAAGAGATAGAGACAGGAGAGGCAAAAATAATTATCGGAACACACGCTTTGTTTGAAGAAAAAGTATCCTTCAATAATCTCGGCTTGATGATAGTTGATGAACAGCATCGTTTCGGTGTTGAGCAAAGAGGAAAACTTTTAAAGAAAGGTAAAGTCCCTGATGTGATAGTAATGAGTGCGACTCCTATTCCAAGGACTTTATCAATGACGGTTTATGCTGATTTGGATATCTCCGTAATTAAAGAATTACCCAAAGGTAGGAAAAAAATAAAAACCGTTTTACGCAATGGATCAAAGCTCCTGGACATTTACAAATACATTGTTGATAAAGCAAAAGAAGGTATTCAATCTTTTATAGTCTATCCGCTTGTTGAAGACTCTGAGAAATTAGAATTAAAATCTGCAGAAACATATTATAATAATCTAACAAACACTTTTTTTAAAAATATAAAAGTAGGTTTGTTACACGGAAGAATGAGTTGGCAGGAAAAAGAAGATGTAATGCTTCAATATAAGGCGCATAAATTTGACGTGTTAATCTCAACGACTGTAATTGAAGTTGGTATTGATATTCCTAATGCAAATATTATTTTAATAAATGATGCACATCGTTTTGGTCTTTCGCAGCTTCATCAATTAAGAGGGAGAGTAGGTAGAAGTGAAAAACAAGCTTACTGTATTTTAGTTACCGATAATAAAAATATAAAATTTAATTTAAAAGAAGATATAAGAATAGAATATTTATCAGCAACTCAACTAAACATGTATAAATCATCTATAAGATTAAATTCTATGGTTAAATATTCCGATGGTTTTAAACTTGCAGAAGTTGATTTAAAACTTCGTGGTCCCGGAGATATTTTTGGAACAAAGCAAAGCGGTTTACCGGATTTAGTTTTTATCGATATCGTTAATGACACTGATATTATTGAGGATGCTAAGGGTATAGCATTCAGATTAATTAAGGATGATATTAAATTAGAAAAAGAAAAAAACAATCTTATCCGTCAACAATTAAAAAACAATTACTCTTCACATTTTTTCTATTCAAAAATAGCTTAATCATTTTTTTAATAAATATTATTTTATAAATCTTTTTTGTTGACTTAATACATTTATTAATTATATTTATTAAAAAAATTTTAAAGGATATTTATTTTTTCTTCTTTGTTTAAAGATAAATTAAACGTTGGGTTAACATTCAATGTTAAGCCTGATGATGAGGTCTTATCTCAAGAGTTTTTTGCTCAATCACCTGCCGTTGATGTGCAGACACAAACTCACACGGACACTTACGCTGAATGGGATTCTTGGGAAACAATAGATGCATTAAAACAAGCTCTTGAATTATATAATAACGTTATTTTAATTGAAGGTAATGAAGAAGCTTACATTAAATTAAAAGAAACAAAACCTGATATTGTGTTTAATGTTACCGAAGGAATTTACGGTATAAGCAGAGAGGCACAAATTCCGGCTATGTTAGACTTGTTAAAAATTCCTTATACCGGTTCTGATCCTTTAGCTCTATCAACTTGTTTAGATAAATCACGGACAAAAGAAATTTTATCTTTTCACAAAATTCCTAATTCTAAATTCACAACCACAAAAAATATTGATCAATTAAATCTCGGTGATCTGCGATTTCCTTTAATTGTAAAACCTGTTTCCGAAGGTTCAAGTAAAGGGATTTATTCTTCCTCTTTTGTATCAAACAAAAAGGAATTATTTACCGAAGTTAAAAGAGTGACTGAGAATTATAAACAAACGGCACTTATAGAAGAATATCTTCCGGGAAGAGAGTTTACAGTAGCGTTACTTGGTAACGATGACGAAATTGAAATTCTTCCAATTGTTGAATTAGATTATGAAGGTTTCCCCGATGACTTGGTACACATATATTCTTATGAAGCAAAGTGGTTGATTGACACAAAAGATAATCCGCTTAAAGCGTTTACTTGTCCGGCAAAAATTTCACATTCATTAGAGCAAATAATTAAGAGAACTGCCTTACAAACTTTTAATGTTTTAAATTGTAAAGATTGGGGTAGAATCGATTTAAGATTGGATACCGACGGAATACCGAACGTAATAGAAGTAAATCCGTTACCCGGTATACTTCCCGATCCAAGAGAAAACTCAAGCTTTCCTAAAGCTGCGTTTGCTTCCGGTCTTACTTATAATGAAATGAT
>DRJC01000137.1 GCA_011052365.1 Ignavibacteria bacterium | reverse complement strand
CAACAGCAGGGTATAGTCCATGCCGCAAATCACGGCATCATAGAAAACTGAACGGTAACATAAAAGACGTAACTTTATAGAAAATTTAAACGGGAAATTGCGGCACGTGCCACCATACCCGCACACGCTGTACACTATAATATAAAACAGAAGTAATGATTGGTAAAGAAAATATTGCTGCCAAAGTAATAGAATCTGGCGGAAAGCTCTCAGTTAAGAGTGCATTGAATCCAATTTTATGGCTTTGTGCAATTATCACAATTCCAAGTTTGATAGCAGTTCCATTTATTGACAAAACACCAACTTGGCTGATTATACTGATAATAGCACCAGTATTAACTGCTATCCTCGGCTTTTTAGTTTTGCTAATATTCGACAGAGATAAATTGCAATCTGAAGAGTACCAGTTAAAGAAAAGGTCGATGGATTTAATTCAAATAAAAGGACAAGATAAACCGAGCATTGTGGATTTAGAGAAAATTGAAGCAATAATTAATCCGGAAGTTACTGATATTGAAAAGACAGGAGGAGAAGAATAATGAGAAAAGCATATATTCTAGTTTATTCTGATGTTCTAGGAACAAGAGAGGAAGTTAAAAAATGCATGGACAGTATACCACAAGTAGACACATGGAGATATGATTTACCTAATAGTTTTTATATAATATCAGAATACTCTGCAGATGAAATAGCAAGAGCAATAAATAATTTTACAGGAAAAACTAATTTTATAGTATCAGAAATTACTTCAAATAAACAAGGCTGGTTATCCGAAGAAACATGGTACCTGATTAATAATAAAACTCATATGCCAAAACAATAGACTAGAAATTACAGTGCCTAACAATTAGCGTTCTGATGTCTGGGACAGCCCAATCTGAACGTGTTGTTGACAGCCTGTCCCGGCTTTTTCGGAAAAACCGACAGAAAGAAGCTATAGAATTACCTATGGGAAAAGCGTGAATTTTGTTTTGGAATTTATTTGGAATTTGCGGTTTGTTTTTTGTTTTTTATTTCTGTGATTTCAGCCTGAATATCAAAAATTTAGTTTACTTTATAAAGGTTGTAACCGAAAGGTGTAATATTATACCGGTGAAAACGATCAGCGGCACGCTGTTTCCTGCTGACAATCAATGTTTTGATAATTGTGCGAGTATTCGTATAATGTAAATATAGTCCATAAGGCTGGTTTATATACAGTAGTTGGCAGCAAGCTAAAAAACATCCAAACACACTTAACTAATGAAATATTAATAGTTAAGTGTATTTTCACTACTTATCTACCAATATTTTAATAGTTAAAATATTTTACTATCTTTGCATTAACTTATAGAATATTGAGAGTTATATCAAGCTTATTCGTTTAACTACTTATATTTTAATATTTAAATTTGACAAAATGGATAATTGGTTGTTTTTAACAGAGCAGGAAATATTAAAAGAAATAGGCAAAAGGCTTAAAAAAATACGACTTCAGCACAACCTTACTCAAAAAGAAATGGGTGAAGAAGTTGGATTAAGTGTTTCAACAATTAGCCTGATAGAACAAGGGAAATCCACTACGGTTGAAAGTCTAATAAGGATTTTAATGAGATTAAATCGAATAAAAGATTTTGAATCAGTATTTAGAGTAGGAGAAAACCTGGAACTTAAATTAAAATTTGAAAAAGCGAAATTAAAATCAGAAAGAAAACGTGCATCTAAAAAAATAAAATAACCATGATAGTAGAAGTTATGTTGCATGGTCAATTATTAGGAACGGCAGAATGGAATGCTGATAAGAAAAGCTCTACTTTTCAGTATAATAACGAAATGGTTAAAGTCATAGAACCTTCTCCGATTATAATGCCAACAGAAGAAAGAATATTTGAAACAAACAGAGACCATATCAACTTTCACAACTTGCCTTATTTATTATCTGATTCAATGCCAGATGAGTTTGGTAATGTCATGATGAAAGAATGGCTAAAACAAAGAGAATTGTCCATTGATGACATTAATCCTGTTGACAGATTAACTTATGTGGGCAAAAGGGGAATGGGAGCATTGGAGTATATACCAGCTAATCACAGAGAAGATGATAATAGACTAATTGATATTAGCGAAATATATAACGTTGCAAAAAGCGTTTTAGAAAGTAAGAAAGAAGCTTCCTTTTCTAATTTGGACAAAGATAGTCTTACTGAAATACTGAGAATTGGCACATCCGTTGGAGGAGCAAGAGCTAAAGCTTTGATTGCCATTAAAAGAGATAAGTACAAAAAAATTAAAGAAATAAGACCAGGCGACATCATACAACCAAAAGGCTATTCGTATTGGATACTGAAAATAGACGGAGCAAATAAACAAAACCTAGGAGAAAGTGAAGGTATGGGCAAAATAGAATTTGCTTATTACAAATTAGCAAAAGAAGCCGGGATTGAAATCTCAGAGAGTACTTTACATGAAGAAAATGGTAGATTTCACTTTTTAACAAAACGATTTGACCGCACAGATAATGGTGAAAAAATTCATATGCAAACATTCAGCGCTTTAGCAGGCATAGACTACAAAATTCAAAAAGCTAGCAATTATGAGACTTTGTTCAGGGTTATGAAAAGGCTTCAACTTTCATATAAACAATATGAACAGCAATATAGACGCATGTTGTTCAATGTTGTTGCAAGAAATCAGGATGATCATGTAAAGAACTTCTCATTCTTAATGAATAAGGATGGAAATTGGCAAATATCTCCAGCATATGACATTTGTTTTTCATATAGTCAAGGTGGAACATGGACTAATGTACACCAATCATCAATTAATGGTAAGTACGATAATTTTACTAAAGACGATTTATTAGACTTTGCTAAAAAATTTGGAATCAAAAAAGCTAATGCAATTTTAGAAGAAGTTGTATCAGCCGTGAATCAATGGTCTAAAATAGCAACTGAAATTGATATTCCTCAAGAAAAAATACAATACATTAATAAGTATTTAAGAATTAAAGATTTTTATTAAGATAAGGAATAAGGCCAGTGCCTAACAATTAGCGTTCTGATGTCTGGGACAGCCCAATCTGAACGAGGTATTGACAGCCTGTCCCGGCTTTTTCGGGAAAACCGACAGAAAGAAGTTGGAAATTTACCTATGGGGAAAGAGTGGATTTTATTCTGATATTTGGTGGGAAGTATGTGGCTATTTCGGTCTATGAGTGCCACCCATTCCGGGGTATCAGTTCCACTATTCCGGTTCTATGTTGATCAGTACGGGCGCTAAATCTCAAAACTCAAGTACCAAAAAACAAATAAATCCCAATATTCAAAATAAGAAAAACCAAACATCAGAGATCTAAATTATTGTTCAGAGGTTTGAAATTTGAATAGGTGTTTTGGAATTTATTTGAGATTTGCGGTTTATTTTTTGTGTTTTATTCCTGTGATTTCAGCCTGAACATCAATAATTTAGCTTACTTTTAGGGATTGCAACCGAAAGGAGTATTATTATACCGATGAAAATAATTAGCGATACACAGTTTTATACTGATAATCAATGTTTTGATAATTGTGCGAATATTCGTATAATGGGAATATAGTCCATAGGGACGGTTATATACAATAGTTGGGCGTAAGTGAAGAAAAACCATACGACATTTGTATATTACGGACTAATTTAGTATTTTTGCACGTATAAATAAAAGATCATGGATACAAAATTAACTTTGAAACTGGACAAATTTGTGATTGAACAAGCAAAAGAGTATGCTTCTTCACAAAAAAGGAGTTTGTCGAGAATTATTGAATCTTACTTAAGATCATTGATTAATCGTGACAAAAATGACAACGAATCAGATTTAGAAATCTCACCTTTTGTAAAAAGCATGTCGACTGGTGTTAATATCCCTGCAGATATTGACTATAAATCTGAGATTTTAAATCATTTAATCGAAAAGCATAAATAGATATGAAATTATTTTGGGACACAAATGTAATGCTTGACTTTCTGGGTGAGCGTGACCCTTTTTATATCTCATCTGCAAAAATTGCAACATTAGCAGACAAAAGAGAGATAAAGATCTTTGCCTCTGCCTTATCTTATGCGACTATAAGTTATTTCCTGACTAAATATGAAGGACTTAAAAAAACAAAAGATAAATTAAGAAAGTTTAAAGTAATATCTGAAATATGTGAATTGGACGAATTAATTATTGAAAAAGGTTTAAATTCGGACTTTTCAGACTTTGAAGATTCATTACAGTATTTTAGTGCATTAAGAACTGAATGCGACATAATAATAACTAGAAACGGAAAAGACTTTAGGAAATCTCAAATACCTGTAATGACACCTGATGAATTTCTAAATAGCATCAAAGAATAAACACCTACGCCCTACAAAAAATATAGTGCTTGCCGCATTTAATTGTAAAATTGAAAGTTAATGTAATGAATAAAAGATATTTTCAACTTGAAAAATGATCGTTTCAAAATGCGGCAAGCACCATATTCAAACCATTGTTGCAATAAGAATTATGAAATATACAATAGGCGAAGAATTTTTTGGTAAATTTGATTGGGGTAGCTATATGGTGTTTCAGCCCGTACACAGGTTTTTGTCTAACAAGACTATGCCTAATCACTTTCATACGGAATAACATCTATTGCATTCGTATAACAACGATTTCAAATTGACACGCAGCTAAAACGCTTGTAAAATATAGATTATCAACGATTTCAAAGAGCTATTTCGTTTTTTTAGTGGACACTTGTGAATAAGTATAATAGATAGATTGTGAGGGATTAGCTTCGCTGATCCCATTTGGGGGTGGTTCAAAGCAAAATCCCCCGTTCGCTTCGCTCACCGGATTTCTGTTTTCAGAGACTTACAAAAGCAGGGCTCTTGACGTCTCTGATGTGAACCTGTCAAAACCGCTGCGCGAGATCTACAACGAGTACAAACTGTTTTGCATGGAAAACAATTACATGGCTTTCAGCAACCGCAGT
>DRJC01000136.1 GCA_011052365.1 Ignavibacteria bacterium | reverse complement strand
TGATTTAAAAATACTTTCCGACAAAGGAAAAATTCTTGTAAATGATTTGGCTAATGTAGACAAACAAATCTCTCAATTTGAATTTGAAAAGAAAAGAGCAGACGATGAAATTGAAGCTGCAAGAAAAGAGATTCAAATATTGGCACAGAATTCAAACAAACTTGACGAAGAAAGAATTGAACTACAAGAAATTATTAACACACAAAAAGAAAGCAGGGAAATAGAAGAAAAATCTAAACTTAATCTTCAAAATGAATTTAAAGAATGCGAAAGTAAGTACAATACTGCCGTTAATGAACTAAATAATATAAGAATAGAATTTGAAAAGCTTTTGGCAGAAAGAAAGAACGTGGAAAATGCCATCGGACGCGCTCAATCAGCTTTGGATACAATAGATAGAAATATTGAAAAGAGAGAAGCGGATATTAATTCAGCCGTAAACGAAAAAACAAATCTTTTTAATGTAATAGAACAAAGCCAAAAGGAAGCTGATGAGAATCAAAATGTTAAAACAAAACTTCAAGATGAAGAAGAGGAAATAAGTTCAAAGTATAAATCAATTCAATCAATTATAAATGAAAAAGAAGACAAGCAGAATGATTTAAGAAAAGAAAGAGAAATATTAACGGAAGAAATTCATAAATCAGACTTGAGATTGAACGAAATTGAAATGAAGATTGAAAATCTTAAAGAACATATTAAAGAAAATTACTCGTTAACTTTAGAGAAAAAAGAATTTGATGACCTGGACGGTTTTAACTTTGAAGAAAGGGGAAATGAAGTTTTAATATTAAAACAAAGAATCAAAAGTCTCGGTCCGATAAATCTTTTGGCTTATTCCGAATATGAAGAAGAAAAAGAAAGGTTTGATTTTCTTAATAACCAGCGCAATGACCTTACAGAATCGGAAAAAGATATTATAAAAACTATTGAAGAGATAAACATAACAGCTCAACAATTATTTTCAGATACTTTTGAAAAAATAAGACAAAATTTTACTAAAATATTCGGAGCATTATTTAATCCCGGTGATGAAGCCGATTTAAGAATGGAAGAAGGGGAGGATTCTCTCGAAGCAAAAATAGAAATTATTGCAAAACCCAAAGGTAAAAGACCCACATCAATAGAGCTTCTTTCCGGTGGAGAGAAAACACTTACGGCTATCGCTCTATTATTTTCAATTTATCTTGTCAAGCCAAGTCCGTTTTGTATTTTGGATGAAATAGACGCTCCGTTGGATGATGCAAACATTGACAGATTTAATAAAATTATTGACGACTTCAGTGAAAGCACGCAATTTATAGTTGTTACTCATAATAAGAAAACGATGGAAGTTGCAAACACACTTTACGGTGTTACTATGCAGGAAGATGGAATTTCAAAATTAGTCAGCGTACGCTTTAATGAAGATTTTGAGCTTACTTCCAATTAACGGATGTTAAACAATCAATAATAAAATCTGTAAAATAAAAAGATGAAAAGAATTTTTAAGATATTTATTGATTTTGACGGAACCATAACAACCAAAGATGTGGGGGAAGCAATTTTTGAAAAATTTGGTGAGCCAGGTTCTGTTAAGAAAATAATAGATGACCTTCTCTCAGACAGAATTTCCGCTAAAGAAAGTTGGCTTCAGCTTTGTGATTCGGTAAAACAAGTTTCTCCTGATGCATTAAACAATTTCATCGATACATTAGAAATCGATCCTACATTTCACCGGTTTTATGATTTTTGTGAACAGAATAATTTTGAATATTATATTCTAAGCGATGGGTTTGATTATTACATAGAACGTATTCTTTCAAATGACGGCATTGAACACATTAAATATTACGCCAATCATTTAATAATAACTGAAGATAATAAACTTGTTCCTTCGTTTCCCTATCAGGACGAGGAGCTTCAGTCTTCAGCAAATTGTAAAAGGAATCATATTATCAATCACAGTGCCGACGATGAATTTACAATTTATATCGGGGATGGAAACTCGGATAAAGAAACAGCACAATTTTGTGATTTTATTTTTGCAAAAGATGATCTTTTAAAATTCTGCGAAAGAGAAAGAATATCATATTTTCCGTATAAAGATTTTAATGACGTTAGATTGAGAATAGAAAAACTTATGACAAAACAAAATTTAAAGAAAAGACACCAAGCAGATTTGAAACGGCAAGAAGTTTATAAACAAGGTTAAATATGATAGACATTGCAAAGAAATTTTTTAATTACCGCAGTTACACTCCTATTCCTTTTTTATTATTAATGTTTGTATTTCAAAAAGCAAACGTTCAAAGTATGATAGCCGGTTTTTTAATTGCCCTCTGCGGAGAACTAATCCGTTTTTGGGGTGTAAGCTGGGCAGGGAGCGAAACAAGAACTACAGGCGGCGTAGGAGGAACTTTTTTAATAGTAAGCGGACCGTTTGCATATACCCGGAATCCGCTTTATGTGGGTAACATTTTATTATATACAGGCTTTGGGATTAT
Source organism: Ignavibacteria bacterium (assembly GCA_011052365.1). GTDB lineage: Bacteria > Bacteroidota > Ignavibacteria > Ignavibacteriales > Ignavibacteriaceae. The sequence continues at coordinate 4,421 of DRJC01000136.1, read as the reverse complement.
GTCATTTGCACTTTTTCCCTATTTACAAATTGCTGCTTTAATTTTTTTCTTTATACAATATTATTATATAGTTAAAGAAGAGGAATCATTTTTAATAAAAAAATTCGGTGAAGATTTTGAAAGTTATTTAAAAAATGTTCCGAGATTTTTTCCAAGGTTTACGGCTTACAAAATTGATAATGCCGAGCAACCCGAATTTAATTTGCAAGCAGGACTAAGATCAGAAAAAAGAAGCTTGCAAGCTTTTGTAATAGTAACAATTATATTAATTGTGTTAATGGTTATTGTCTGAGATCGGAAAAAGACATTAATCGGAAATTTGTTTTAACATGCCAACAAACAATGAAAAGAGCTTACTAATCATTGCGGGAGAATCCTCCGGCGACCTTCACGGTGCAGCACTTGTAAAAAATTTATTACAACTTAATCCCGAATTAAAAATTTACGGTATAGGCGGTGATAAAATGCAGGAAGCCGGTATGCAGCTAATTTATCATATTAATAAAATGGCTTTCCTGGGATTCTTAGAAGTACTTGAACATCTCCCCTTTATAAAAAAAGTTCAAAAAGAATTGATAACATTTGTCAAAGAAAAAAACATTAAAGATATTGTCTTAATTGATTACCCCGGGTTTAATCTTAACATCGCAAAAAAATTTAAAAAACTAAATTTAAATATCACCTATTACATTTCACCACAGATTTGGGCTTGGGGTTCGGGAAGAATAAAAAAGATAAAAAATTTAGTAAACAAAATGCTTGTTGTTTTTCCTTTTGAAGAAAAAATGTATAAAGAATATTCTGTAGATGCTGAATTTGTCGGGCATCCATTAATTACAAGATTGAATGAATATCAATTTCTAACAAAAGAAGAATTGTACGACAAATTTGAGCTTGAAAAGAATAAAGATATTATACTCCTTCTTTCGGGCAGTAGAGAACACGAGGTTAAATCAATTTTCCCCGAGTGTATACAAGCAGCGAATATCATTTCCGGTAAATATAATATGCAGATTGTTGTCGCTTGTGCAGATAACATTGCTGAGTCTTTATATTATTCATTAACGGATTATAAAGATTTTAAAGTCATAAAAAATTATACCTATGATTTGTTAAAACATTCAAAACTCGGAATTATAAAATCGGGTACTTCAACATTAGAAGCAGCACTTATGGAACTACCGATGGTTATTGTATATAAAACAAGTGTGATAACTTATTTAATCGGTAAAAGTTTAGTGAAAATTAAAGATATAGGTATGGCAAATATTTTATCGGGTAAAAAGGTTGTACCTGAATTAATTCAGCAGAAAGTTAAATCAAAATTTATAATTGAAGAAGTAAGTAAATTACTGTCGGATAATACATTGTATATAAATACAAAAAATGAACTAAAAAAAATCAAGGAAAGTTTGGGAAGCGAAGATGCATCAAAAAAAGCTGCAGAAATAATACACTCCTCACTTTATGAAAATTAGAAAATTAGAACAGGCATTTTTAAGAAAACTCGGGCATTACACATTATTTCAAATAGTAAATGTTTTGTGTAAATCTTTAAGAATTACATTTAAGAACAAAGAAGTAATTGATAAACTCGAGAACGAAAACCAAAAATTTGTTCTTGCTTTTTGGCACGGTTCAATGCTTCTGCCTTGGTATCTTCAGAGGCATAAAAATTTTGCCGGGCTTACAAGTAAAAGTAAGGACGGAGATTTATTGAATAAAGTTTTAAAATTATGGGGATACAATGTTGTAAGAGGTTCAAGTACTGAAGGCGGAGAAGTTGCGTTGGGTATTTTATTGGACTATGCAAAAAACGGTTGTTCAATATCAATAACTCCCGACGGTCCGTTAGGTCCGTACAGAAAGATGAAAGCCGGAGCTGTAATTGCGGCAAAGAAAAGCGGTCTGCCGTTGGTTCTAATTGGTGTTGGTTTTAAAGGTAAGAGGAATCTTAAAAGTTGGGACAAATTTACCGTTCCCAAACTATCTACTAAAGCTAAGGTTGTGTATTCTGATCCAATCAGGATTGATAAAGATTTAAGTTATGGTGAGACAACAAAAATGATAGTGAAATGTGAAAAGATTTTAAACCAAATTCAGGATGAGGCTGAAATTTTTTAATTAAATGAAATTTTTACGATTTATATTATATCCCTTTGTACCTGTTTATGCATTTATAATTTCAATTAGAAATTGGTTTTTTGAAAAAGGTATTTTTAAATCTATTTCTGTAAATGCTAAAGTGATTTCCGTTGGTAATATTACTGTTGGAGGATCAGGTAAAACTCCGTTGGTTATTTATCTTACTAAATTACTTAAAAATGAAGGCAAAAAAGTAGGTGTCTTAAGCCGGGGTTACGGAAGGAAATCAAAAGGATATTTCCTTGTTTCCGATGGTGAAAAAATGCTTGCCGATGTTGAACAAAGCGGTGATGAAATTTATCAAACGGCAAGTGAATGCAGGGTACCTGCAGCGGTCTGTGAAAAAAGAGTAGACGGTGCTCAAAAAATGATAACGGAAACCGGGATTGATACATTGGTTTTAGACGATGCCTTTCAGCACAGGTGGATTCACAGGGACATCGATCTTTTAATTTGCGAACAGCAATTTTTAAATGACCCGAGTTTTTTTACTCAACGTCTTCTTCCTACGGGAAATATGAGAGAAAATTACAAGTCCGTCAGCAGGGCAGATGCAATTATTATAAACAAAAAGTTCTCTCCTGCTTTACCCCTTCCTGACGGAATTATTAAATACGGAAAAGATAAAAATATATTTTATTCATACTATAAAGTCACATGCTTTGTGGATGCAGTAAAAAGAACTGAATATAGTATAAAGGATTTTGAGGGACAGAAAAGCTTAATAGTTTCGGGAATTGCAAATCCATATTCTTTTATAAATGCTTTAAAGCAGACGAAAGTTGATACATCAAATCAAATTATTTTTCCGGATCATAAAACTTATACACTAAAAGAGATTCAAAAAATCAGGTCGGAATTTTACAGAACGAATTCACATTCTGTAGTAACAACCCAAAAGGATGCAGTAAAATTGATTAAGTACTCCGATGCATTTGATGATGTGGAAATATTTTATTTAAATATTGAACTGGAAATGGAAGACATGAAAGGATTTAAAAAATTTATTTTTAGTAAAATAAATTAACATAAAAGGAATATTCATTGTATATTTGCCAAACTTATTTTGAGGAGGAATTACAAAATGCCCAAAGCACATAAATACGTATACTTCTTCGGTAATAAAAAAGCCGAAGGTAAATCAAAAATGAAAAATTTATTGGGTGGAAAGGGTGCGAATTTGGCAGAAATGGTCAACATCGGATTACCCGTTCCCGCAGGTTTTACAATTACAACAGAGATTTGTACTTATTATTATTCCAATAAAAACATATATCCCAAAAAACTAAAAGATGATGTTTTAAAAGCTTTAAAAAAAGTTGAAAAAACAATGAAAGCTAAATTCGGTGATGCAAAAAACCCGCTACTTGTTTCCGTAAGAAGCGGTGCGAGAGCATCAATGCCGGGAATGATGGACACTATTTTAAATCTTGGGCTTAACGATACAACCGTTAAAGGGCTTATCAAAAAAACCAATAATCCACGTTTTGTGTATGACTCTTACAGAAGATTTGTTCAAATGTACGGTGATGTTGTTTTGGGTTTAAAACCTGTCAATAAAACGGACGAAGATCCTTTTGAAGTAATATTGGATAGAAAAAAGAAAAAATACGGTTTTAAATTAGACACGGAATTATCAGCCGAACATCTTAAAGAACTTATCACCGAATTTAAATCCGCCATAAAAAAGAAAACCGGGCACGATTTTCCAAACGATCCCATGGAACAACTTTGGGGTGCAATCAGTGCTGTTTTCGGTTCATGGATGAATGATAGAGCAATTATTTACAGGCAAATTAATAATATCCCTTCCGAATGGGGCACAGCAGTAAATATTCAATCAATGGTATTCGGTAATATGGGGGAAGATTCCGGAACAGGCGTAGCATTTACAAGAGACCCTGCAGCCGGTGATAATTCATTCTACGGTGAATACTTGTTTAATGCCCAGGGCGAGGATGTTGTTGCAGGAACCAGGACACCAAATCCTATTTCCGATCTTAAAAAAGATAACCTGAAAATTTATAAAGAACTTATGTCAATCCGCAAAAAATTAGAACAGCATTATAAAGATATGATGGATATTGAGTTTACCATTCAGCAGGGCAAACTTTGGATGCTTCAGTGTAGGGTTGGAAAAAGAACTGGATTTGCAGCTATTAAAATGGCTGTTGATATGGTCAAGGAAAAACTAATTTCAAAAGAAACAGCTATTTTAAGAATTGAACCCAACCAGTTAAATCAGTTATTGCGTCCTATTTTTGATTTAAGCGAGA
>DRJC01000135.1 GCA_011052365.1 Ignavibacteria bacterium | reverse complement strand
TCTACTGTTCCAAATTTTTTAATCAATTCCGTAGCACCTTTTGGTCCAATGCCTGCAACACCCGGAATATCATCCGAACTATCACCTACTAAAGCTAAATAATCTATCATCTGTTTTGGCGAAAAGCCGAAATCTTCAAGCATTTTGTTTTCATCATAAATTGTTATGTCATTTGATGATTTGTTGCTTCTTACAATAAATGTATTTTTAGTGATCATTTGATTGTAATCTTTATCAGGAGTTATTACATAGGATTGAAGTCCTTTTTTCTCCGCTAATTTTACAGCGGTACCAATTATATCATCGGCTTCATATTTGGGTAAAATGTAAAGAGGAATATTTAAAGCCTCAATAATATCTTTTATTCTTCCGATTTGTGGGATCATATCATCAGGCATTTTTTCTCTTGATGCTTTGTAGTTTTCATAAATATCGTGTCTGAAAGTTTTTTCTTTTGAATCAAATGCGACCGCTATATAGTCCGGTTTTTGTACTTCAATTACTTTTAACAACTGTGTAATAAATCCATACACGGCTGAAGTCGGTTCACCTTTTGATGTAACAAGAGGTCGTGATATAAAAGCAAAATAAGCTTTGTAAGCCAAAGCCATTGCATCAATAATTACAAATTTTTTGTTTTCCATTTATCAGTAATTTAATGAGAAAATTTTGTCTTCAATATAATAGTATCTTATGAATGATGAATTAGAAAAAAAAATGTTTATTTTATTTATTATAAATTAATTGATATTTTATTTTCTAACTTTACTTTAACTTTAGTCCTATATATTCCAATAGAATAGAAATATATTAAAAAGTTTCACATTCATTCAGATATAAAATATGGATAAACCTAAAAAGAAGTTTTCCTCATTTAAAGATATAACCAAAGCTTCAGGTTTAGTCTTTGGAGATATTGGTACAAGCCCAATTTATACATTAACAATTATATTTACTCTCACTGAACCGACTATTGGAAATTTAATGGGGATTCTTTCCTTGCTTTTCTGGACACTTGTTATTTTAGTTACCGTTGAATACGGTTGGCTTGCAATGAGTTTAAGTATAAAAGGTGAAGGCGGTATTATTGTTCTTAAAGAAATATTAGTTAGCTCCTTAAAATCAGGAAGGAAAATTGCATTTGCAACATTTTTAGGAGTTATCGGTGTTTCACTGTTGATGGGTGACGGTGTAATTACTCCCGCAATAAGTATTTTATCTGCTGTTGAAGGATTGGAGCTAATCCCTTGGATAGGGAAGATAGATACCAACACAATTATCTTAATTACCTCCGTAATAACAATTATTCTATTTTCAGTTCAGTTTTTAGGAACTGATAAAGTAGCGTCATCTTTCGGACCGATTATGCTGCTTTGGTTTGCTACACTTTTGATTTCAGGATTAATTTATTTAGTAAAAGTACCCGGAGTATTGGCGGCAGTTAGTCCTCATTATGCTATTGATTTTATGACACACCATGGAATTGTGGGATTTTTTGTCTTGAGTGAAGTTATACTTGTTGCAACGGGTGGTGAAGCACTTTATGCGGATATGGGACATCTCGGGAGAGATCCGATTAGGCATGCTTGGTATTTTGTTTTTTTTGCTCTTGTTATAAATTATTTTGGTCAGGGGGCTTATGTAATTACTTCAGGAGATTCCAATCTAATTCTTTTTTCTATGATTAAATCTATTTCCGGAATTCTTTACATTCCTTTTTTAATTTTAACTTTGTTCGCTGCAATAATAGCATCACAAGCAATGATCAGTGCTATTATGGCTTTGGTGTATCAGGGAATTACAACAAGAATTTTTCCAATGATGAAAATAAAATTTACATCAACTCAAATAAAATCACAGATATACATCGGAGCAGTAAATTGGGGTTTACTAATAGCTGTACTGTTCATGATTTTTTCATTTAAAAAATCCGAAAATATTGCCGCGGCATACGGCTTGGCTGTAACAGCAACAATGACTATAAGCAGTATGTTTATGATATGGATTTTTAAACTTCACAAAAATTATAAAAGAATGTTTGTTTCAGCCTTTGTGTTTGTTGTAGATTTAATTTTCTTAATAGCTGTGTTTGATAAAATTCCCCATGGCGGTTATTGGTCGATTATAATAGCGTTAATCCCGTTTTTTGTTATTGAACTTTGGGTGAGGGGTAATAAGTCAATGTATAAGTCTTTCCGTGCTTTACCGTTCGATACATTTTTGGTAAGTTATAATCAAATATTTAGCCGGGGAAATAATATTGAAGGTACAGCACTTTTCTTTACAAAAAACTTTGAAGAAATACCTCCCTATATAGTGCACTGCATGATAAGAAGTAATATTGTATATCAAAATAATATTCTTGTATCTATTGCTACAACCGAAAAACCATACGGAATATATTATGAAAAAGTAGAGAATCTTGCGCACGGACTTTCAGGAATTAGAATTGAACACGGGTATATGGAAATAATTGATTTACAATCAATGCTTAAGAAAAACAACATAAAGGAAAAAGTAATATTTTATGGTGTTGATGACATTTTTACAAAGAAACCAATACTTAAAATATTTGCATTCTTAAAGAAAATCACTCCATCGTTTGTAAGATTTTATACTTTACCTTACAATAAACTACACGGCGTTTTAACGAGATTGGAAATATAATTTAAGATTTATATTATGTTTGTAGAGCGACGAGCCTGCCTGTGTCGAAACGCCTGCCCGCCGTAGGACTTTGGGAGGCGGGACTTCGTGCAGACAGGGTTCGTCGCTCATTTACTTATTATTTTTAAATGAGCTTTCTTGCGCAGTTACAACTTTATTTGAGCGAGCAACCTGTCTTACAGCCAAGGTAAACCTGCTCGCTTTACATCTTCAACAAGACAGTTACGGATTTATTATTGCAACATTTTGAGCATCTAAACAAATTATTAATAAAAGCAGTATATTTATACAATAATGAAAGACCGAATTGGAAATATAAAATAAATGAAATCACAAACCGTAAAAGCTATGATAATATTTTTAATATTTATAACAGTATTTTTGTTCAATTCTTTTAATCTTAAGGCACAAGAAGTAAAGCAGGATACTCTTACTTTTGCGTTTTGGAATATGGAAAACTTATTTGATACTATAGATGATCCGGGTAAAAACGATATTGAATTTACCCCGGTCGGAAGGAAGAAATGGACTGAAAAAAGGCTACAGCATAAACTTAAAAATATGTCGAAAGTAATAAAGATGATGGGCAAAAACGGGGGACCTGACCTATTGGGAATGAGCGAAGTTGAACATCAATCTTTAATAAATGAACTTATAAAAAATTATATAAAAAATAAAAACTACGGTGTGGCTTATAAAGAATCACCCGACAAGCGTGGAATAGACAACGGTTTAATTTATAATAAAGATATATTCAAATTGTTATCGGTAGAGGGTCTACACGTTGAACTGCCCACTCACTATCCTACGAGAGATATATTAAAAGTTATTTTAAAAACAAATAATAACGATACACTTTATGTTTTTGTTAATCATTGGTCGTCAAGAAGGGGTGGAAGAGAAAGATCTGAAAAGAACAGGTTACAAACTGCCGCAACATTAGAAAAAAATATTGATGAAATAAATTCGAGAAAACAGAACCCCAATATTCTAATAATAGGTGATTTTAATGACACGCCCACTAATAAATCTTTTATCGATGTATTAAAAACAAAACCGGTAACAAATTTTTTAATGAAAATAAAAAAGCATGCCGCACAAATAAATAATTTATATAATTTAGCGTATGAATCTGCTGTTAAGGGCAGAGGCACAATGAAATACAGAAAGGTGTGGTATATGCTGGATCAAATTATTGTTTCAACAGCGATGCTAAAAGAAAAAGGATTCACTTATTTATTAGGTTCATATAAAATATTTAAACCGAATTTTATAATAATAAAAGCCGGAAGATATAAAGGCTCTCCTTTTCGTACTTATGGTGGGGATAAATACTTAGGCGGCTACAGCGATCACTTTCCTGTACTTGCCAAATTTGTACTTAATTATTAATCAGAATGATTAACATTACATAATGAAAATCCGATTCTCAAAAGATAACTTTTCCCAATACTATTCTAATTTATTTGGGAAGTCAAGTTCAAGTACATCCGGAGTTAAAAAATTCGGTACATTCGGCGGAGTATTTACACCTGATGTATTAACCATTCTCGGTGTAATAATGTACCTGCGCTTAGGCTGGGTTGTTGGCAATGCCGGTTTTTTGGGTACTGTTTTAATAATTCTTTTGGCTAAATCTGTGACTATCTGCACAGGTTTATCTATGTCTTCTATTACTACTAATATTAGGATCGGTGCAGGCGGTGCATATTCAATTATTTCAAAATCTCTTGGGTTGGAAGCAGGCGGAAGCATTGGGATTTCTTTATATATTGCCCAAACTTTATCATCCGCTCTCTATATAATTGGTTTTACATATGGGTGGTTAATGATATTTCCAAATCATTCACCGATACTTGTATCAACAATTGCCTGGATTTGTTTATTAGCAGTATCTTATACGAGCGCACATTTTGCTATTAAGCTCCAATACATAATTATGGCTATTATTGGATTGTCTCTCTTTTCATTTCTGTTATCACCTTCACCATCAATTTCAAATGTTCCTTCTCTGGGTAAATTTGAAGATGGTAATTTTTGGCACGTATTTGCAATTTTTTTTCCCGCAGTTACGGGAATAATGGCAGGCGCTAATATGTCAGGGGAATTAAAAGACCCCCGCCGTTCTATTCCTATCGGTACTATGACTTCAATCTTTGTAACTATGATTATTTACATTGGACTTGCTTATTTATTATCGGTTATTGCAACTCCTGAAGAATTAAGAAACGATCAAATGATTATGGTGGATAAAGCTTTTTGGGGTCCGGCTGTTATTGCAGGACTTATGGGAGCTACATTATCGTCTGCATTAGCAAGTATGGTCGGTGCTCCAAGAATACTACAAGCTTTGGCTGAACAAAAGACCATACCTTTTTATAAAATATTTTCAATAAAATCTAAAAACAATGAACCCAAAAATGCCATTATTTTTTCTGCAATAATTGTTGAAATTAGTTTGGTTGCCGGAAGCCTTGATTTTCTTGCTGTATTAATAACAATGTTCTTTTTGATAACTTATGGAATATTAAACCTTGTCGTGTTTATACAGCAAAGCATGAAAATTATAAGCTACCGACCAACTTTTAAAATTCCACGCATTGTTCCTTTAGTTGGAGCCTTAGGCAGTTTGTTCATTATGTTTCTGATTAATTCACTCTTTAGTGTTATAGCTTTAACAATTATTATAGGGCTTTACGTAGCTTTGGAACGAAAAGGATTAAAATCTCAATGGGGCGATTTACGGGCAGGAATATTTATTGTGTTGGCTGAAAGAGCATCAAGAATTGCAATGAGATTTCCGAGGAATCAAATATCGTGGAAGCCTGACTTGGTTGTGCCTATTGAAGATCCGAATGTTTGGGCAGGTTCATTAATGCTGTTAAAAAGTATTGCACACCCTTCAGGCAGTATTTTTGCTTTTACCGTTACAGATAAAGTAACAAAAGATAAAGAGAATAATTTAGAATCATTATTATTACCCCTGAAAAAAGGAGGACTTTTAGTTAACCATACGTTAATTAATGATAAAAATTTTTTACACGGTGCAAAATTAGTTTTACAAACTCTGAAGGCAGGCGTATTTAAACCAAATATACTGTTTTTAACTTTAGGCAAAAAATCAGATAAAGATGATTTAATTACTGAATTAGTACGTAATGCTGACAAAAGAGAAATGGGTGTCATTATTTTACGTCAACATCCACGAATGGCATTCGGTTTACAAAAAAATATAAATTTATGGCTTCGGGATAAAAGCCCAAATTGGCATCTCGCTATGTTAATTACTTTACAAATACAATTAAATTGGGAAGGTAAAATAAATCTTATAACAGTAGCTTCGGAAAAAGGTGATGTCAAGCGTCTTCATAATTTCCTTGAAAGATTGAGTGATCGGGCAAGACTGCCGTCTTTGACTGAATTACACGTACTTACAGGGTCATTCAAAGAAGCTTTAAAATCGGCACCTCATGCAGATATAAATATCATGGGTATTACAAAGAGTCCGCCTTACCAGTTTATGCGTGAGGCTACTGAATTAACAAAATCATCCTGTGTTTTTGTGAATGATTCGGGAACTGAAAGTGCTTTAGCTTAAGGTAAAAACAATAATTTAAGTATCCTTTTATAATAATAATTACCGGAGAAGTTAAAATAAAATGAATAAAAAAATATACGTTCTTTTAGCTTTTATAATTTTACTTTTTGTAAATAATCAAGCGCAGAATTTAAAGAGATCAAAGATAAAATTTTACCCGATTAATCATGCTTCATTTATAATAACAACACCTTCTATTACTATATATGTAGACCCTGTTCAAAAAATTAAAGCTTATGCCAAGTATCCTTCACCGGATATTATTTTAATTACCGATATACACAGGGACCACCTAAATAGGGAGGTTGTAAAATCAATTAAAAAGAAAAAAACTAAAATTATTGCACCAAAAGCTGTTGTGTCTAAATTAGGATTTGGTGAGATACTGAATAATGGTGATGAGGTAAAAATTCTTAATATGTTGATAAAAGCAATTCCAATGTATAACATTACAAAAGACAGACTAAGGTTTCATACCAAGGGAAGAGGTAATGGATATGTATTAACAATAAATGGAAAAAGGATATACATATCAGGTGATACTGAAGATATAAAAGAAATGAGAGAACTTAAGAATATTGATTACGCTTTTGTTTGTATGAACTTACCTTTTACAATGTCTGTAAAACAAGCAGCGTCAGCAGTTTTGGAATTTAAACCTAAAGTAGTTTATCCGTATCATTATAGAGGACCGAAAGGTTACAGCGACATTGAAAAATTTAAATATTTAGTCAGTAAAGATAGAAATATAGATGTAAAATTATTAAACTGGTATAAATAATTACATTTTTTTATTAAATTTATTTTAAAAAAATTATCAATTATTATTGTATAATACTTATATTGACTTTGTTTTTATAATTCTTTATTCTAACAACATTATTTTTTAAAATTATGGAATTATTCACTCCTTAACCATCATTCATTTAATTTTTTGGAGGTTATTCTCAATGGACATATTAGGACTGATATCATCAACAACGCACATAATAGCACAAGCTACAAATGATTCAGGTGCTTTAAATTGGTTAGCAGCTAAGTACAATGCGGGTGGACTTTTTATGCACCCGATCTTAGCGACTTTTATTATAGGACTTGCTGTTTCCTTTGAAAGATTTTGGAATCTTTCAAGAGCAAGAGTTAACACTAAAGATTTTCTCATCAAAGTTACAGCAGCTCTTAAAGAAGGTGGTGTAGAAGAAGCCAGAGATTTATGTGCAAGCACAAGAGGACCTGTCGCATCAGTATTCCACGCCGGTTTATTAAGAGCAGATGAGGGTCTGGAAGCTGCTGAAAAAGCTATTATGGCTTACGGTGGTATTGAAATGGGATTCCTGGAAAAAGGGATGATCTGGATATCTACTTGTATTACACTTGCTCCTATGCTTGGTTTTACCGGTACAGTACAAGGTATGATTGCAGCATTTGACTCTATTAAAGAAGCAGCTCAAATTTCTCCAGCCATTGTTGCTGACGGTATTTCAATTGCTCTTTTAACAACACTTTTTGGACTTGTAGTTGCTATGATTCTTCAAGTATTTTACAACTACTTTATTTCCAAAATCGATAAATTAGTTGGTGATATGGAAGAAAGTTCAATTCAACTAATTGATGCTTTATACGAACTAAAGCATAAATAATTCTGAACTTAAATATTATCTCAATAATTTATTTTTAGGTGAATATTAGCAATGATTAAAAAGAAAAAAATATCTGAAGCATCCATACCCACAAGTTCGATGGCTGATATTGCGTTTTTACTTTTATTGTTTTTCTTAGTTGCTACGGTTATTGATGTTGATACAGGTATTGGCTTAACATTACCGGAATATGTTAAAGATGTTAAGAATGTTAAAGTACCAAAAAACAGAATGGCTGCAATACTTATTAATGCAAATGGTGATGTTCTTCTTGATAACAAGCCAATCTCAGTAACTCAGATAAAAGATAAACTTAAAAATCGTATAATTTCAAAAATAGATTTACCGTCTAATAAAAAACTTATAGTTTCTGTTAAAACAGACAGAAAAACGAAATATGATGTTTACATACAAGCTTTAGATCAAATTAAGCAAGCTTACTTTGAAGTAAGAAACGAATATTCTCAACAATTTTTTGGCTCTAAGTATAAAGAACTTATAGAGACACAACAAAAAGAGGTACAAAAGAAAGTACCAATTATTATTTCTCTGGCTGAACCTGAATCAGTGAAAAAATAAGTATAAAAGGATAATCAACAATGACTTTTGAAAAACGAAGAGCTAGTACTAAACAAGAAATTCCAACAGCATCAATGCCTGACATTGTCTTTATGCTTCTTCTATTCTTTATGGTTACAACTACCCTTAGAAAAGTCGATGTTCTGGTAAAGTTCAAACTACCTGAAGCAAAAGCTATAGAAAAAATAGAGAACAAAAGATTGATTTCATATATATGGGTCGGAAATAACGGGAAGATCCAAATTAATGATGGTATTGTTAAGTTAGATGATGTTGAACCTATTATGTATGCAAAAAGACAAGCTCTACCTAATATAATTGTTTCTTTACGTGTTGATAAAGGTGCCGATATGGGGTTGGTAACCGACATTCAACAGGAGCTACGTAAAGCATATGTTTTAAGAATAAATTATTCAACAACTTTGAAGATTTAGCTTAGTAATAGCTTATTTTTTTATTAAAGGCAGGTTTGTATTTTATACTTTCCTGCCTTTTTAAATTTAAGGAAGAAAGATGAAACTAAAAGATAAAATAAACGCAGATTTGAAATCTGCTATGAAAGAAGGAAATAAGTTGAAGCTTCAAACTATACGTTCAATAAGAGCTTCGATAATTGAATTTGAAAAAAGCGGTTCAGGGAAAGAACTGAATATTGAAGAAGAATTGAAATTATTAACTTCCGCAGCAAAAAGAAGGAAAGATTCCATTGAGCAATTTAGAAATGCAGGCAGGGAAGATTTAGCCGAGAAAGAAGAACAAGAGCTACTTATAATTCAAACTTATTTGCCTAAGCAACTGTCTGTAGAAGAATTAAGAATTAAGATCAATGAAATAGCTGAAAAAATTGGTGCAAATAAAAAGGAAGATTTTTCTAAATTAATGCCTGCTGTTATGAAAGAATTAAAAGGAATGGCTGACGGCAAAATAGTTAGAGAAATAGTTGTCGAGATTTTGGAGAAGGGGTGAACTTTTTAGACATTATAATATTTGCAGTTTTTCTTATTGGTTTTGCTTTGGGTTATAAGGACGGACTAATAAGAAAACTTATTGGGTTAGTAGGGCTTGCGCTTGCAATTTATTTGGCTGCTAAATATGCAGAACCATTAGGCAAAACTTTGGCTAACCTGGTAGGTATTGAAATATATTTTTCTAAAATTATTGCCGGTATTTTCCTTTTTTTTGTTATTGTTTCCATTTTCTCTTTAATAAAAAGAGTAATACATCCCTTTGACAAAGTAAATAATTTCATAAATCAACTTTTAGGTGCTATTGTAGGCGCTGCACAGTTGTTGTTTTTTTTAAGTGCAGTATTTTTTATTTTAAGTATGTTTGGTCTTCCGGAAGGAACATCAACTAAAGGTTCTTTGTTCTATAAATCAGTTTATGATATTCTACCTGAAACTGTAAATTTACTTAACGACTATACACCGGAGCCGAAAAAATTTTTTGAAAATTATTCTAGGGGAAATAACCCCCTGTAAATATGGAGCCATCACTTTTAATAAAATTAGAATTTGATAAAGTACTTACCTTAATTGCTAAACATTGCTCTACAGAAAATACTAAACTTTACCTGCTACAACTAAAACCTAAAACATCATCTGAAGAAATTGTTTATGAGGGTGGATTAGTTACGGAAGGCAAAAACTTACTTATTCAGGATAATAATCTTCCTATTGAGTACCTGCCCGATTTAAATGAAACAATATCCAGAAGTTCTGTTGAAGGTTCGATTATAACAGAAAAAAAAATCTTGGAATTACTAAAATTATTAGAGGTCTCAAGATTATTATTTAATTATATAAAAAATAATTCCGAGATAGTTCCTGAATTATATAATAAAAGCAAATCTCTTTTTGTTGATAGACTTTTAGAATCCCATATAACCAAAATTCTTACCGATAGGGGGGAAGTAAAAGATTCTGCCAGTGTTGAGTTAAAGGGAATAAGAAATAAAATAAAAGATAAAGAGGACGAACTTAGACGGGCAGTTCAAAAAATAATAAAGGGATTAAAGAAACAAGAAATTGTTCAAGATGATTATGTAACGTTAAGAGACGGCAGGATTGTACTGCCTGTTAAAGCAGAACACAAGAGACACATCAAAGGATTTATTCATTCGGAATCGGCTACGGGACAAACAGTTTACATTGAGCCAAGTGAAACATTGGAACTAAATAATGATATAATTACACTTAAATTTTCAGAACGAAGAGAAATTGAAAGGGTCTTAAAACAACTTACAAAAAAAATCGGGGAAGTAAAGAATGAACTAAAGCAAACATTGGATGTAATCACTTATTTGGACTCAATTTTTGCAAGGGCTAAATATTCTTTTGAAATAAAAGGCAGTTTCCCGGAAATAAATGCGAACAAAGAATTTTTAATAATTGATGCTAACCATCCATTGTTAGTTAACAGGCTGGGATTTGATAAGACTATTCCTTTAAACGTAAAATTAAAAGATGAAAGGATCATCATTATTACCGGACCAAATGCCGGTGGAAAAACAGTAGTCTTAAAAACAATAGGTCTTTTAGTTTTAATGGTACAATCCGGAATTCATATACCTGCTGCTCCTGATTCTTGCTTCCGTGTATTTAAGAATATTTTTGTTGATATTGGTGATGAACAATCACTGGAAGATGATTTATCAACTTTCAGTTCTCATCTCGAAAACATAAATAGAATCATAAATCAAGCTGATAAAGATTCACTAATATT
>DRJC01000134.1 GCA_011052365.1 Ignavibacteria bacterium | reverse complement strand
GGATAAATCAATTTTAAGATTCGGATTTTTATCAATAACGCCGGCAAGTATTTTAGCTCTTTCGTGGTCTTCTTTTAATCTTTCCCTGTTATTTTCCAATGCATATAAACCGGCAGCAGCGAGTATACCTACTTGTCTCATTCCACCGCCGAAAGATTTTCTTACCCTGAAGGCTTCGGTTATAAAATCTTTATTACCTGCAATAATAGAACCGACAGGAGCACCCAACCCCTTTGAAAGACAGCACGAAATACTGTCAAAATGGGACGCATATTCTGAAACCGTTATATTAGTCTCAGCCGAAGCGTTCCAAATCCTTGCACCGTCCAAATGTTTTTTTAAACCGTACTTGTCGGCAAGTTTTTCCAAAGCTATAATGTTTTCTATGGGGTTAATTGTTCCACCCGCTCTGTTGTGTGTGTTTTCGACTTCTAAAACTTTTGTGCGGGGCATATAATATGCGCTCTTTGGTCTGATAAAAGGTTCAACCTGTTCCGGTGTAATAACACCCTGCTTTCCGTTAACCGGTAATAACTGAATACCGCTCAATGCTGCGGGAGAACCGGACTCGTAATTAAAAATATGTGAATCACTTTCGCATATTACTTCGTCGGCAGGCTGTGTGTGTACATTTAAGCAAATCTGATTACCCATAACACCGCTTGCAACAAAAAGAGCTGCCTCTTTACCCAATAATTCCGCTGCGTATTTTTCAAGTTTGTTTACGGTGGGGTCTTCTTTAAATACATCATCACCGACTTCTGCTTCGTAAATAGCTTTCCTCATTTCGGGTGAGGGTTTTGTTACCGTGTCACTTCTTAAATCGATAAATTTATTCATTTTATTTTTGTTCCAAATATCTTTTTAAATAATGCTAATAATAAAATTATTAAAGAAATTAATACAGCAAACAACGGAATGATCAATGGATGTTTAGTATAAAATGTTAAATCACTTTGCAATGAAACCTCACCTACTAATACATCTTTTGTAAAAAGTTTTGTTTCTTTTACTGTTATTCCCAATGGGGTAATTATAGTGCTTATTCCCCCGTTGGCTGCTCTAACTAAATATCTCCTATTTTCTATTGCACGCAAAACGGAAATTTCTTTATGCTGATATGGTCCGCTTGATTTACCGTACCAACTATCATTTGTAACAATTGTAATTAACTGCGCTCCTTTTCTTACGAACGCAGTTATAAAAATGGGATAAACCGATTCATAACATATCGGGCTGCTTATTTTAACTGAATCTTGGTTATCTGTTTTTGAGGTACTGTCGGATTCAATATTTTTGTTAAAAACAAAAACGGTTGTATCTTGTCCTTCATTCCAACCGCCCAGACCAACTCCCCAACTAAAAATATCACCGAGAAATTTAAAAGTATTTACGAAAGGTACTTTTTCGCCGAAGGGAACAAGTTTCATTTTTCCGTAATGCTGAACTACATTACTGTTATAAGAAAAACCCAGCACACCGTTATATGTTGCATATTTTATCCTCCCATTTCCGGTTACTTTCACATCAGGCGGGATACGATCATTTTTATTAAAGTATTTTATATCTGGCATACCTGTAAGCAGAAAAGTTTTTGTTTTTATTAAAAACTTTTTGATGTCGTTTTTAGTTTTAGAATAACCGGGAGTATTTAAATAGACAGGCAATGCTGTTTCCGGCCAGATAAGTAACTTTGCTCCTTTATCCACGGCTTCTTGGGAAAGACTTAGATATTCGTTTTTTAATTCGTTTAATTTATTGGTCTCCCATTTTTTCCACGGATTTAAGTTCGGCTGAATAAGACCCACTTTAATTTTCCGGGGAGATATTTTAAAAGTAGATTTTTTATAAACTCCGTAAAGCATAGATAAACTAAAAATCAGAATTGTTACCAACGTATAAACAGCAGATCTTCGAGGTTTGTTTTTATAATATTTAATTGCCAGATAAATAAAAACATTTATGTAAACCACAATTACCGAAAGACCGAAAGCACCGATAATATCTGCTGATTGAATAAAAACATTAAACTTAGAAATCCCGCTTCCCAATGTAAGCCAGGGGAAGCTGATGTCCGTAAGTGTGTAAATGTATTCGTATGTTAGCCAAAAAAACGGGAATAAGAACAAAGCTGTTTTTTCATTTATATTTTTTTTGGCAAAGTAATAAAGAGTAGTGGGAATTAAGAAAAGTAACGGATTAAAAAATAAAAGCACACCACCGGAAATCATTAAAAAAGGGTCTGTCCCTGTTTGCCAGCTTCCGACCCAATAAATTGTAATAAGATTAAAAACAAAAAAGGTTAAGTATGAAGCTTTATTTATTTCTGCCAAACCTTTTCTTTGCCTTATTACGTAGAAGAAAGGAATAAGGGCAAAAAACATTAAAAGCTGAAAAGGGAAGGGAAAAGGTGGAAATGCCAAACCTAATAAAATACCGCTTGAAAGAAGAAGGAGTCTTTCTTTCTTTCGCTTTGCCTTTTCTTTGGGCGATAAATATTGTTTATTATGAAAAATGTTTAACTTAATTTTTTACTCGCGATTTTTTAATGAAATATTTTATTATAAAAAACAGTATTATTACAATTGTAGCCCCTATAACAATATT
>DRJC01000133.1 GCA_011052365.1 Ignavibacteria bacterium | reverse complement strand
CAATATTGTTGTCAATCTGTTGAGCCGTTAAAGTGGAACCCGCTGTTTGTGTGTGAAACCTTAACATCATCGATCGATCTTTTTTAGCTTTAAATTTATCTTTCATGATTTTAGCCCACAATCTTCTCGCTGCTCTGAATTTTGCCACTTCTTCGAGTAAATCATTATGGGAATTAAAAAAGAAAGATAATTGTCCTGCAAAATCATCCACATCTAGCCCTGCTTTAAGGGCTGCTTCTACGTATGTAATTCCGTTTACAAGAGTAAAACCCACCTCTTGAGCAGCAGTAGATCCGGCTTCTCTTATGTGATAGCCTGAAATTGAAATTGTGTTCCACTTAGGCACTTCTTTTGCACAATATTTAAATATATCAGTGATAATACGCAAAGAGGGTTTGGGCGGAAATATATATGTGCCCCTTGCTATATATTCTTTTAAGATATCATTCTGAATTGTACCCTTTATTTCGTTTAATGCAACACCGTTTTTTTCGGCAACAACAATATACATTGAAAGTAAAACTGCAGCCGATGCATTAATCGTCATTGAAGTGGATATTTTATCAATGGGGATTTTTTCAAAAAGAATTTCCATATCGGCAAGTGTATCTATAGCAACACCTACTTTGCCGACTTCTCCTATGGCTAAATCAGAGTCACTATCGTAGCCGATTTGTGTGGGTAAATCAAAAGCGATTGAAAGCCCTGTTGTACCCTGGGAAAGTAAATATCTATAGCGTTCATTTGATTCTTTAGCCGTTCCAAAACCCGCATATTGTCTCATAGTCCACAATTTACCGCGGTACATTGTTGGCTGAATCCCACGAGTATACGGATAAACTCCGGGGAAAGAAATATCATCTAAAAATTTTTCATTTTTTCCTTCGTCCATTAAATAAAGAGGAGCAACTTTTTCGAATGATACAGTTTCAAATTTTTCCCTTCTTTCCTTTCTTTTTTTAGTAAAAGGAATATAAATTTCATTCAACCATTTTTGAAATGCTTCTTTTATTTTATCTTTTGTTCTATTCATAGATGACTTGTTTAAATTATGTTTTAATGAATAAAAAAGTTAACTAAAACTAATTTGTTTTTAAAGTTGAAGTGATAAATTGAATGCTAATATTGTAAAAAAATTAGTTCACTAACTCACTTAGTGAATCTAAAAATTTTTCTTTAGTGAAGGGTTTTATTAAAAATTTATCTGCGCCTGCTTCCAAAAAACGTTGATATTTATTTTCAACAAATTCACTTGAAAGAACAATTATGGGCCTTTTCAAAGGATCATTTTTCTTTATATCTTTACAAATTACAAGCCCTTGTTCCCACCTGTGAGGATTTACATCGAATATAATTACTTTATATTCATCGTTTTTTAAGTCGTCTAAGTTAAAATCTCTAAATGAATAGGAATCAATTGAGTAGCTTTTTTTTAAAAATGCATACAGCAATTCTGGAGAATCTCCGGAATCATCTACCATAAAAATTTTTGGTTTTGTCTCTTTAACAAATTCCTTTATTTTCTGTTCTTTTTCAGTTTTATTTTTCTGCTTCGATAATGAGACAGTGAAAGTAAACGTAGAACCGACACCTTTTATACTATCGACCAGCAAAGATCCGCCCATTTTTTCAACGTATCTTTTAGTTAGGGCAAGTCCAAGTCCGTTTCCTTCATATGTCCTTCCAATTTCTAAATCTTCTTGGCTGAACGGTCTGAATAAATGTTCCATGTAATCGGTTGATATTCCAATACCTGAATCTTTTACTTTAACCAATACCAAATCTTTTTCAGTCAGGGTTGTAGTTTCAATTTCAACAAAACCTTTCTGAGTAAATTTTATAGCATTTTCTAAAAGATTTTCCATTACATTTTGCAAGCATTGGATATCCACATCAACATATATCGGTGATTCGTTTAAATTGGTTTTTATATCCAAGTTCTTTTCTTTTGCATTATTAGTAACTGCATTTATGCTGTCTTTAAGAGTAGAAATTAAATCGACTCCCTCTACATTAATTTTGTATGAACCTGATTCAAGTTGAGCAAAATCAAGCATTTGTGATAAACTTCTAAAAAGTCTCTCGCTTCCGCTTTGCAGGTTATCAAGATAAACTTTGTCATCAGGGTCTATTTTATCCTGTAAGCTTTCTTTAATAAGTGAGGCGTAACCCAGAATTACATTTAGCGGTGTCCTGAGTTCATGAGATAATACGCTTAGGAATGTATCTTTTAATCTTTCTAATTCTTTTGTGCTGTCATAAGCGGTTGTAATTTCTTTTTGTGCAAGCACAAATTCCGTTTTATCTTCGTGAAACATTACGATAAAGCCTTCGGATTCTAAAGATACATAAAACATCTTGGTACGAAATATAGGAACAGTTATGTCTTTTTCTTTTAGCAGGTTGTCGGAAAAGTCATCTACAAAATTTTGATTCTTTTTAGAAAAAGTTTCTTTTATTATTTCCAGTATCCCGTTTCTTTTTAATTCAATATCTTTGAAAACCGAATAACCTGTTAATTCAGGAATATTTGTGTTCCACTGTAAGGCAAAAGCTTGGTTTAAATAAACAATTTCACCGGATTCATTAATAACTTGAATTGGGAAATGAATTGAATTATATAAAACCTCAAAACATTTAGAAGTCTTTTCGTCCATTATAAATTATTTTGTAATGATATTTGCATTGTGGTTCCTTGTTCGGAATCAATTAATTTAATTTCTCCGTTGTGCCTGTCCATTATGCTTTTGCAAAGGAATAATCCATAGCCTTCATTCGTTTGAGTAGGTAATTTAAATAAGTGGTTCAGTTTATCTTTTGGAATACCGGGACCATTATCGGCTACGATAATATTTATTGTGTTGCCTTCGACAAATGTTTTTATAGTAATAGTTGCACCAGGTCTGGCTTCGGCTGAATTAGTGAAAAGATGGACCAATAAATGTTCAATTTGTTCCGAATCATATTTACAAATCGGAATTTTATTGAACTCACTGTTAAAAGTTACATGTGCAAATTTTTTCATAGGTGATGTATATCTGATAACAGATTCAATAGTTTCATTAAGATTACCGCTATCTGTATTTAAAGTCAGCGCAGAAGATTCCAACAAAGCGTGTGCGTATTTCTGAATTGTTCGAATACTGTCAATAGCAACTTTAGATTTTAATTTTAACCTATCGAGCAAAATAGATTTTTTCCTAATGGATTTATTGTTTACATCATCTTCACTCTTTTCAATTTGTCTGTACAGGCTTTCAATTTCGAGCAAAGCCATATGAACAAGCCCCTGTAGTTCGTGTCCTATCTCAGAATCGATGCTTGATTTTAATGTTTTTCTTTCTGCTTGGATTAATTGGATGTTGGCTTCATTTAAAGCGTTGTATGCGGAAATTTGTCCATCATATAATTGAGCATTCCGAATTGCTGTTGCAGCTTGTCCTGCTAAAACTTCAAATGTATCAATTATATTTTGATCTTTAATCTTATGAATTTGTGTACTGTCAACATAAATGACACCTATTTTCTTTTCTTCAGTTAACAATGGAGAGCAAAGTATTGTTTGTAATTCCAGGTTTAAAATACTTTTACTTGAATCCAGATTAACATCACTTTGAGCACCTTCTATAAATTTAGACTGTCCATTGAAAAAAACATCTTCAACTACCGTAGTACTTATTTGAAACATTGACTCAGATAAACTATTGTATTCGGCATCCAACCCAAGTTTATACTCAAGTTTATCAATTGAATTTTTAAGAACAATGAATCCTCTTTCAGCTTCAGATATTTTTATAGCATTTTTTAATACAACCTCTAATACATTATCTAATATTAGGGTGCTATTAATGCTTTTTACAACATCTAAAATTGCTTCAAGATTTTTTAGCCTGTTGTGTTTACCATTCACGTTACCGTGTCTTTGGTTGTCTATCTGACTTTTTAATTCTGAAAATTTCATTGTTTATTTAGAACTATAATAAAAAAGAAGGAATTCCAATAATGTTATTTATTTAGGTTGTTCAATGAATAAAAAAGAAAATTATTTAGATTTAAAAATATCATTCGTAACTTTTTTCACCATTTCATTCATATTAAGTTGTTTAAACTTAGTTAGAGCGGAATTCAAATGTTTCCTTGCTTCTTTCGGTTTTCTCATATCCTTATACAGTAAACCTATTTCATAATTTGTTTCGGCTAAGTTTAAGGAGTTTTCCAGTTCAGTATTTATACGTATACTCGTTTGAAAATGATTTTCTGCCAAAGCATAATTTCCCAAATATCTTTCAATTATGCCTTTAATCTTATAAATGTCTGCTATCGATAATCTGTCATTAATCTTATAGGCGATTTCCATTGCTTTATCGGCAAATACATTTGCAAGTGGATAATCTTTAAGTTTTGTATAAATAAGAGCCTTGTTAAGCAAAGCAACACACATAGGATTTAATACATCGGCTTTTTGTGCAAACTTAAAACTTTTATCAAATGATTTTAAAGCTAAATTATATTCTCCTTTATGAAGATGCAGCACACCTATATTACCTGTAATTTCTGCTAATATTCTAAGGTTGTTTTCCTTTTCAAAAATAATTAATCCTCTTTGATAATAGTTATATGCCTCATCGTAATTCTGGAGTATATTATTTAATATCCCTAAGTTTACCTCCAGCATTCCGTATATTACCTTATCCTTTTGGGGATTTAAAAAACCTAAACCGAACTCAAAATGTTTTTGTGCATTTTTGAGATCACCTTTATCACCGTATATTGTACCGAGAAGGTTTTCGCATTTTGCCATTCCTTCATATTCGTTTTGTTCCTGGAATATTTTTTTAGCTTTTCTGATAAAGTTTCTACTGTTAGTCCAATCTGCCTGCCGGCTGTATATTTCACCTAATGCCATCATTGAATAAGCAGCAACATTAATGAACTTAGATTTTTTCTTAGCAAAGGATATTAAATTCTTAAAAAGAGAAATAGCGGAATCAAGCTCTCCTTTTTTTGTGGATATCTCACCTAAAAACAGAAGCAGCTCAACAAATTTTAAGT
>DRJC01000132.1 GCA_011052365.1 Ignavibacteria bacterium | reverse complement strand
TTGGTAGGCTTACCGAATGTCGGCAAATCTTCATTGTTGAACTACATTCTAAAAGAAGCCAGGGCGATTGTAAGTAAAATTCCCGGAACCACGCGTGATGTAATAAGGGAAGAGGTTTCAATTGACGGAATATTGTTCAGACTTTATGATACCGCAGGTATTCGTGTTTCAGAGAATGAAATTGAAAAAGAAGGTGTAACGAGAAGCAGGGAGGTAATAAAAAATTCAGATTTAATTCTTTTTATAAATGATGTTGAACAGAATTATCCGGATGATTTGTTTGAAGAGTTAAAAACACTTAATAAACAAGACAATATTATTAATGTGCTGAATAAAATAGACCTGAACAGAGATGCAAAAATAAAATCAGGGATTGAAGTGTCGGCTTTAACAGGCGAAGGAATAAGCGATTTATTTAATATAATGAAAACAAAAGTTTTTGAAGGCTCAAATTACAGTGAAAAGAATGCTGTAGTTTCAAACCTAAGACATTATAATTGTTTAAAAAAAGCAAAAGAATCTTTAATAGATGCTAATAATTCCATTTCATCAAAAATGAGCGGAGAGTTTATATCCGTAGATCTGCGAAATGCTGAAAATAATTTGGGCGAAATAATAGGAGAGGTTACTTCCGATGATATTCTCAACAATATTTTCAGCAAATTTTGTATCGGAAAGTAACCGAAATTACTCTAACTAAATATCTAACTGATGTTGAAGAAACAAACAGTTTTTTTTCTCTAACTATAAAATCAACTAAAGAAAAATGAAATGTTTCACGTGAAAAAACAACTTTTGATCTCTCAGTTTTGGGTAGGTCCGTTTCACGTGAAACTAAATAAAAAACTTAAATATGAATCACTTTGATATAATTGTTATTGGTGGTGGACACGCCGGGTTGGAAGCTGCGGTTGCTTCGTCAAATATGGGTTGTTCTGTTGGATTGCTTACAATGGACAAATACGCAATAGGAAGAATGTCGTGTAACCCGGCAATTGGTGGTACGGCAAAAGGACATTTGGTGAGAGAAATTGACGCTTTGGGTGGTGTAATGGGTAAGATTGCAGATAAGACAGGTATTCAATTCAGAATGCTGAATAAATCGAAAGGACCTGCGGTTTGGTCACCAAGGTGTCAATCGGATAGACAATTATATTCCAAGGAAGCTTATAATATAGCAAGCTCTACAAATAATTTGTCAATTGTTGAAGCCAATGTTACGGGGATTTTGGTCGAAAATAAAAAAGTAAAGGGGGTTTGTACGATTGACAATAAAGAATTTACTTGTTCAGCCTTAATTCTTTCTTCCGGAACCTTCCTTAACGGTAAAATGCACATCGGTTTATCCACAACAACAGGGGGAAGATTCGGTGAACAACCCGCAACCGGTATCACTCAATCTTTAATTGACCTTGGTTTTGAATCAGGCAGACTTAAAACCGGAACTCCGCCAAGGTTAAAGGGTGATTCGATTAATTGGGATATTTTGGAAGTACAACCAGGAGATGAAAATCCCCAGCCTTTTTCTTATTCAACAGATATTTCAAAATTCCCGTTTTTACCACAATTAAGTTGTCATATCACCTATACCGACGTGAATGTCCACAAAATTTTGGAAAAGGGATTCGAACAATCGCCGATGTTTACAGGAAGAATTAAAGGAATCGGTCCAAGATACTGTCCATCTATTGAAGATAAAATTGTAAGGTTTGCAGATAAAGAAAAACACCAGTTATTTTTGGAGCCGGAAGGATTAAACAGCGAACAAATTTATGTAAACGGATTTTCTTCTTCTTTGCCTGCGGAAATCCAATTTGAAGCACTGAGGAATATCAAAGGTTTGGAAGAATGTGAAATGGTAAGACCCGGTTATGCCGTAGAATATGATTTTTTTCCACCCCACCAGGTTGATCTTACTTTAGAAACAAAATTGATTAAGGGACTATATTTTGCAGGACAAATAAACGGAACTTCAGGTTACGAGGAAGCCGCGGCACAAGGAATTATCGCAGGTATTAATGCTGGTCGTAAAATTCAAAATAAACATGCTTTTATCTTAAAAAGAAGTGAAGCGTATATTGGTGTTTTAATTGATGACCTTGTTAACAAATCAACCGAAGAGCCTTACAGAATGTTTACATCAAGAGCAGAATACAGGTTGCTGCTACGACAGGATAACGCCGATAGAAGATTATCAAATTATGGATTTAATTTTAATTTAATTGATGAAAATAAAAACAAAAAAATTGCTGAACGTGAAAAATTAATTAATGAATGCATTGAATTATTTCATAACATAAAAATTCATGCAAGAGATGTTAACAAACTATTGGAAAAAAAGAATTCGCCTTTAATAGATTCAACCGGAACGATAGCTAAATTAAGTAAGCGTGCAGAAATAGATTTAAAAGATCTTATACAGTTTGTGGATCTTGACAAATATAAAATAGTTAAAAATTTATTAGACGACAAAATTGCATTTGATCAGGTTGAAATAGAATTAAAATACGAGGGTTATATTAAAAGGCAGTATGAACTTATAAAGAAGTTTGAAAAATTTGAGTCTGCCGTTATTCCTTTAAGCTTAAACTATTTAACATTAAATGCTTTGTCGGCTGAAGGAAAAGAAAAATTAAATAGAATAAAACCCCGCTCTATAGGGCAGGCGTCACGTATTTCGGGAGTAACGCCTTCAGATATTTCTATATTATTAGTATATTTAAAAAAGTAAAAATTTAATTTTATTATGATTGACGTTCAAAATAAATACCAAAAAGAATTATTAAATTTTTATTGGGAAAACGAGATAAACGGCGATGTAATGAAAATTCAGCAGCTCTCCTACTTTGCTGAATTAGTTGTCGAAAAAAACAAACAAATCAATTTAATATCGCGTAAAGACATTGATAACATTATAGAAAACCATGTTTTCATTTCATCTTTTATCGCAAAGTATGTTCCTGAAAAATGTAAAAATTTTATTGATATTGGAACAGGTGGTGGTTTCCCAGGTATTCCTTTGGCTATTACAAGACCTGAATTAAGAGGTGTGCTTGTTGATTCCACCGGTAAAAAAATTGATGCCGTTAGAGAATTTGTCAACAAGCTTAAATTAAGTAACGTTAAAGTTGAAAACGACCGGGTTGAAAGCCAGGAGTTTATTGCAAAATACTCAGACAAATTTGATTTGGTTGTTAGTCGTTCCAGTGTACCTTTAATTATTCTCTTTAGATATTCCCTGCCGCTTATAAAAGAAAAAGCATTTATTGTTTGTATTAAGGGTGGAAACCTGGATGATGAATTCAAAAAAGCAGGAATGAAATATAAATCGTACATAAAGAAATCTACTGTTTACGATCTATCTTACAAACCATCTAACGTAAGAAATCAAAAAGGGAAAAAGCTGGTTCTGCTGGAGCTTCATAAATGAGTTCTGATAATAAATCAAAAAATTTGTTTGATGAACTGAAAAATTTACCCACCGAAAAAAGAAATAATAATTCAATGAATATCGATGTGGCTTCGACTTCGGAGATATTAAAGATTATAAACGAAGAAGATAAAACCATTCCTTTCGCAATCGAAAAAGAATTGCCTTACATTGAAAAAACCGTTGATATAATTGTTCACTCACTAAAAAACGGCGGTCGCCTTTTGTATTTTGGTGCAGGAACAAGCGGAAGACTGGGTGTGCTGGATGCTGTTGAATGTCCGCCAACTTTCGGAACACCGGATGGCTTAATCGAAGGTTTTATTGCAGGTGGAAAAGAAGCTATGTTTAAAGCTCAGGAAGGAGCAGAAGACTTTGAAGAAAACGGTAGCCTCGCTGTAGATAAGGCTTCCGTAACAAATAAAGATGTTGTCTGCGGAATCGCGGCAAGCAGAAGAACACCCTATGCAATAGGTGCTGTTAAAAGAGGAAAAGAATTAGGAGCTTCAACTATTTTTATTACATGTAATCCAAGAGATCAGTTTAACATAAAGGAAGTTGATGTTGCTATTTGCCCTTACGTTGGACCCGAAGTTATTATGGGCTCAACAAGGATGAAAAGCGGTACGGCACAAAAGCTAATTTTAAATATGCTGACAACCGCCTCAATGATAAAGTTGGGAAAGGTATATGAAAATATGATGATCGATCTTCAAATGACGAACCAAAAACTTGTTGAAAGATCAAAAAAAATAGTAATGACAATTACCGGTATAAGCTACAAAGAAGCTGAAGAATATTTACAAAAAGCTGATGGTCACGTTAAAACTGCGTTGGTTATGATATTGGCAAAAGTAAATTATAAAGAAGCAAAACAAAGATTAGAAAAAGCCGACGGTTTTGTTAGGGGAACAATAAAAAATTAGTGTCTTTTGAACGATAATTTTGAATAAGAAATTTTCATTACATTTATGAGTCGAATCTAAAAAAGTTAATTATGAGAAAATCGGGTCAAATTTTTGAACAAAAACAAAACATAATTTTGTTAAACATACCTTTTTAGAGCAGACTCATTTATAGCATATTTTTTTAAACATATTTATTTCTTACCAAATGAAAAAAATCGTTTTATCTCTTCTCTTAACATTAAATATTTTCACTTTAAATTCTCAAGCTCAAATAATTAATGATATATCAAAGTTTATAAATATGGGTGGAAAAATAATTTCTGCTCCTACAAATTTTGATTCCGGAGACATCTTAAATCTTACGCTTGTTACAGCAGCAACTGCCGGTTCTTTTTTTCTTGATAATACAGGCAGGCAGTGGGCGCTTCATAACAGAAGCAGTTTTAATGATAATGTGTTTAGCGCAGATAAAAACTCTAATCCATTTATAGCAATTGGTGTTATAGGTGTTTATGGGTATGGATATATTTATAAAAACAATAAAATTAGAAATATAGGACTTCAGTTGGCAGAAGCTACTTTTTATGCAGGTGGTGTAAATGTTATTTTTAAATCCTTATTCGGTCGTACCAGACCCCTGGTAAATAAGGGACATAAAGATTTCAATCCAATTCAATTTTCATCTAATAAAACTTCTTTACCTTCCGGACATTCAACTTTAGCTTTTGCATTTTCAACCGTTATGGCTCATCAAATTGATAATATTTTTTGGAAGGTGGGATGGTACGGCGCTGCCTCTTTGGTAAGTGTTTCAAGAGTTTACCGCGATAAACACTGGGTCTCGGATATTGTTTTGGGAAGCGCTATCGGTTATTTTGTCGGTAGGTTTGTCCTCAATAACCAAGATGATAAAAGTTTAACAGAAACAAAAAAGAATAAACCGACTTATTCGTTAGGTTTAAAATACTATAACAATCAACCAATATATTATTTAAATTTTGGTTATTCATTTTAATTAGTTATTAACTTCCAAATGTGATGTCCTCTAATAATTTAGATCCGATTTATTTAAACACAAGCTTTATATCACTGCTATTAAAAAGAGTAGAAAATAAAACCGTTCAAAAAGAGAACCTCTTTATTTCTCCTTTGTTTGGCTCTACTAAGGCACTATTCATTTCACAAATTTCTAAAAAGATAAACCAGGTAATGGTTCTTCTACCGGACAGCAAAAGTGTAAAAGAACTAAATGTAGAATTGAATGTGCTTGGTGTTTCAAAAAGAATAATTATAATAACCGAATTTAC
>DRJC01000131.1 GCA_011052365.1 Ignavibacteria bacterium | reverse complement strand
TCAAAAGCGTGTTCAATTAAGGTCGGGGAACTTTTTGATAGGTATAAAATAAAAGACGGCGTATTTGAATCAATGCAGCTTGCAAGAGATGCCAACAAATATTTTAACGATTCAGAGCCATGGATTACGGTGAAAAATGATAAGGATAAATGCGGCACTACACTTTATGTCTGTTTGCAGTTAATCTATACTCTATCCGAAATATTTTATCCCGTTATTCCAAATTCTTCCGAGAAAATATTTAAGATGTTAAATACAGAATCTACCGAATGGGATAAATGCGGGGATGAAAATTTATCTGCCGGACATACTTTGAATAAAGCGGAAATACTATTCAAAAAAATTGAGGATAATGTGATTGAGAAACAGATTGAAAGCCTGGGTAAAACAAAATCAGACGTTACAAATGAAGACGGTCTGGTAACGATTGATGAGTTCTTTAAAGTTGAACTGAAAGTAGCCAAAATATTAGATGCTGAAAAAGTTGAAAAAAGTCAAAAGCTTATGAAATTAAAAGTAGAAACGGATGACGGAGAAAGACAGGTAATAGCGGGAATAGCAAAAGATTACAACCCTGAAAGTATATTAAATAAAAAAATATTGATTGTTGCTAATCTTAAACCGGTTAAACTAATGGGACATATATCCGAAGGAATGTTATTGGCTGCTGAAAACGAGGATGGTAAACTAAAAATAATTGAGATTGATGATTCGGTAAAAATTGGAACAAGAGTAAAATGATAATGGTGTAATTCCATTATTATTATTAATTAGATGTTATTAATTAGAAAAACATTTCAAAATAGCTAACCAAAATTATTTAATGAAAATTGAGAACTATATAAAATGGAAATAAAAAATATGTATACAAAACTCACAAAAATATTATTGATGATTATTTTTGCTTACACGGTAATGTGGGCACAATCAAAAAAAGAAGATGTAATTGTTGCAAAATTTAAAAACCATAATATCACATTAAAAGAATTTGAAACTGCTTATTCAAAAAATGTTGGTGGCATAGATAAAGCTAAAAAAGGAACTTTGGATGACTATGAAAAATTCTTGGATCTCTATGTAAAATATCAAATGAAATTAGCCGATGCTAAGGAAAGAGGATTAGATAAAGACCCCTCGGTATCAAAAGAACTTGATAAATATAAGGAACGTATTGCTTCCAGTTTTCTAATAGAAAAAAAACTTATCGAACCTGAAACAAAAAAGTTATACGAAAGAAGAAAGTGGGAATACAGAGTCAGTCAAATTATGTTCATCCCCAAAAAAGGAAAAGAAGATTCCACTTATAAAATGGCTGAAGCTGTTTTACAAAGTATTAAAGACGGAATTGATTTCAGCACGCTTGCAAAGAAATATTCACAAGACAGAAATTCCGCAAGAGTTGGTGGAGACATATATTATATAACTGCAGGCTTTCTACCTCTATCCTTTGAAAACGCAGTTTATTCATTGAAGGTCGGTGAAGTTTACCCGGACATTGTTAAAACTCAATACGGTTATCACATAATTAAAGTAACAGATAAAAGGAGAAGAGTACCGGAAATACGGGCAAGTCATATTTTAACCAGTTATACAAACAAAGGTAAGGCGGATACGGTTGGGGCATATAATCAAGCTAAGATGATTTTAGATAGTTTGAAAAACGGCGGTAATTTTAGTGACCTTGCTAAAAAATATTCTAATGACAGTGGAAGTAAGAACGTTGGTGGTGATGTAGGTTTTTTCAAACGCAGAACAATGGTAAAACCATTTGACGAGGCTGCTTTTAATTTAAAAAAGGTAGGGGATATTTCCGGTATTGTTAAAACAAGATACGGTTTCCATATAATTAAATTAACCGGAAAATTTTCTATCCCCACTTACGAAAAGGATAAAGAAAAACTGGTAAAATTATTCAAGAAGAACAGGTATGAGAAGGCAAGAAAGGATTTAGCATCACTATTAAAAATAAAATATAAATATAATTTTAACGGAGCAAATTTTACAAAACTTGTAAAGAATACCGATTCCCTTAAAGTTGGTGAAACAAACGATGCTGTTGATAAATTAAAAAGTCTTACAATTTTTTCATTTAAGAAAAAGAAATATTCCATAGGAGATGTTCTTGCAATTATTAAGAATACAAGAAAATATACAAACCGAATAATGACTGCAAATTTTTTATCCAAAGCTATAGACGATATTAGTAATGATAAAGTTTTAGAGTTGGAAGCATCAAGACTGGAAGGTCTAAACCCGCGATTTGCACGATTAATGAAAGAATATAAAAACGGCATTCTTGTATTTAATTTACAGCAAAATGAAGTATGGAAAAAAGTAAAAATTGACAGTGTGAAGCTTCGTGAATTCTTCAACGAAAACAGAAAAGAATTTATGTGGCCCGATAAAGTTGACTTCAACGAAATATTTTCAAAAAGTGATTCGCTTATAAAACATTATGCCGAACTAATTAAACAAGGTGAAAACTTTGATTCACTGGCAGCCAAATATACGGAGAGAGGGGGATTCAAAAAGAAAGCCGGTGGCTGGGGACTCAGAGATGCTAAATATAACAACCTTACGGAAAAAGCTTTTACTTTAAAAAATCCGGGTGATGTTTCCGGGTTATTCAAAAATTACGGTGGTCATTCTATATTGAAACTTAACAAGAAAATACCTGCACATACTAAAACTTTTAAAGAAGCAAAAAATGAAATAACTGCTGCTTATCAAGAAATGCAGGCACGTAAATTAGAAAATGAATATCTTAGAAAGTTAGATAAAAAATATAAACCAACAATTTTTCCAAATAAATTAAGTGAAGCATTTAAATAAAAAAACAACATATTTTTTTTTAGTAATCAGCTTGTTCCTTTCGTATGGTTGTACGAAAAAGAAAGAACAAGAAAAATATGTAGCAAAAGTAAATAATGCTTACTTAACTAAGTCGGAATTAAGATCAGTTATGAATTCAAACAATGTGCAGACACTTACTAAGAATGAAATTATAAGAAATTGGGTAACTGATGAACTACTGTATCAAGAAGCCGTAAAAGAAGGTATAACAAAACAAAAAGATTATAAGCAGCTTATTAAAAATTCACAAAGAAAAATTGCCGGCGCTTTACTTATAAAAGAAAATCTTTCATCGGATAAACTTAATATAACAGATGAAAAATTGGAGAATTTTTACTTTGCAAACAAAGATAATTTTAAACTCTTTAATAATGCAACTCTTTTAAATAGGATTTCGTTTAATGATGAAGACAAAGCTATTCTTTTTAGAAATACAGTTATTAAAAGCGATTGGGATAAAGCTGTTCACTTATTTAGAAATGACTCAGCTGTAGTAAATAATGAAACGGGTTTGCTCTTACATGATTATCAAATTCAACCCAAACTTTTATTGAGGGTAGTTAAAGGATTAAATAAAAACGAAGTAAGCCTTGTACTTCATTATATAGAGAACACTTACACTGTGGTACAAGTAAAAGAAAGATTTAAGAAAGGAGTTACACCTCCTTTTCCTCTAATTAAAGAAAAAGTAACAGAAATGTATTTGGCTCAGAGACAACAATCTCGTATAAAAAACTATTTAGATAATCTTCGTTTAAATAATGATATTGAAATTATAAATTAGGTACCTATGAAATATAGAATAATATATCTTGTTTTATTTTCTACTATTAGTTTATTCCCACAACAAGTAGTAGATAAAATAGTCGCAGTAGTCGACAACGAAATAATTTTACAGAGTGAAATTAATTTTCAAACAAACCTTTTAGCTGCCAAAAGGAAGCTGGATCCAAACAATCCCGAGCTTAAAAAAAGAGTCCTCAATTCTATGATTAACGATAAACTTGTTTATGCACAAGCTGACATTGATTCAATTAAAATAAGTGATAGCGAAATAAAACAGAAAATAGATTATCAAATAAATGTTTTCACACAGCAATACGGCTCAATTGATAAAGTCGAACAGGTTTACGGAATGAGTCTTAGTAAAATAAAACGTGAGCTTAGGGATGATGTAAAAAAGAATTTAATGGTTCAGAAAATTCAACAAAAAAAGTTTGGTGATGTACATGCAACTCGTAGGGAAGTTGAAAGTTTTTATTATCAATTCAAAGACAGTTTAGGAATCATCCCTGAAAAAGTTAGTCTTTCTCAGATTGTCAGGAAACCGAAAGCTTCCAAAAAAACAATAAAAAAATATTATGATTTTGCACAAGCAATAAAGGATTCAATTTTAAATGGAGCTGATTTTGCTATTATGGCAAAAAAATATTCGGAAGATCCCGGAAGCGCCTCAAAAGGCGGTGACCTGGGTTTTGTAAAGAAAGGTATTTTTTATCCGGAATTTGAAGCAGCAGCTTTTGCATTAAAAGTTGGAGAGATGTCCCCAATTACTAAATCGCCTGTCGGTTTTCACATTATACAATTGTTAGAAAAAAGAGGGGAAGCAATTCATACAAGGCAAATATTAATAAGAATTAAAAAGGACGAACAAGCTGATTTTAATGCAATCAATTTTTTAAATTCTTTGAGAGACAGCATTGTAAGATTTCATAAATCATTCAAAGAAATGGCAAAGAAATACAGTGAAGATGATAACACTAAATACTTTGGCGGAGATTTAGGCACATTCTACCTTAATCAATTGGACAAATCAACATTGGACATTGTTACAAAACTCGGTGTAGGAGAAGTAAGTTTCCCAAGAAGGTTTGAACTCGGCAGGAGCGGCGATTATGGTTATCATATTATACTTCTTAAAAAAAGAATTCCACAGCATGCAGCAAATTTAACTTCCGACTATAATGAACTTGCTAAATTGGCAACCGAGTACAAAAAACAGAAAAAATATGAACAGTGGATAAAGAGTTTAAAGAATAAAATATACTGGCAAATTAAAAGTTAAATTTTTACGGAATACTTTTGAGCAATTTTGAAAAAGACAAAAACATAGTTGAACTTGTTGATAAGCTGAACGAATCAGTAAAGAAAATAAAAACAGAAATCAGCAAAGTTATAATTGGACAGGAAGATATTATTGACCAATTATTAATTTCATTACTGGCAAAAGGACATTGTCTGCTTGTCGGTGTACCAGGCTTAGCAAAAACTTTGCTGATAAAAACCCTTTCACAAGTTATCGATCTTAAATTCAGCCGCATACAATTTACACCTGATTTAATGCCGAGTGATATAACAGGGACTGAATTAGTTGAGGAAGACCCTGTCACAAAAAAAAGAAATTTTAGATTTATACCCGGACCAATTTTTGCAAATGTAATACTTGCAGACGAAATAAACAGAACTCCCCCTAAAACTCAAGCTGCTCTTTTGGAAGCAATGCAAGAACACAAGGTAACAACTGCAGGAATAACATCAACACTTGAAGAACCGTTTTTTGTTTTGGCTACCCAAAATCCAATTGAACAAGAAGGTACTTATCCCCTACCCGAAGCACAACTTGACAGGTTTATGTTTAACCTCTGGCTTGATTACCCTTCTTTTGAAGAAGAGATAAGAATTGTGCAAACAACCACCAGCGAATATGAGCCGGAACTTTCACCTGTTGTTAAGTCGTCTGAAATAATTGAATTTCAGAATCTTATACGTAAAGTTCCTGTTGCAGACAATGTAATTGAATTTGCAGTGAACATTGTTAACCACACTAGACCGAACAACGAAAAATCACAAAAATTTATTAAAGACTGGATAAGCTGGGGAGCCGGACCGAGAGCATCTCAATACTTAATACTTGCTGCTAAAACAAGGGCAATAACAACAGGCAGGTTCACTCCAAATATAGATGATGTTAAATTTGCGATGCTTCCTGTACTTAGACATAGAATAATAACAAACTTCAGCGCAGAAGCAGAGGGCGTTTCACCTGTTGATATTATTGAAAAGTTGAAAAAAGACTAAAGAAGATTCAAAACTTCCTCTTCCGTTCAGCGGAATAAAAATAACTTTTATTCAATTTTAAACCCCATTTTCTTTTTAGGTTTTTCCGGCGGAGTAATCAATTGATGAATAACTTTCATTATTTGAATAATTTGTTCATCGTGTTCATTTATTGTATTCTCAAATTCTTTTAGTTTTTTTTCTATTTTTTGGTGAGATGAAATAATTTGTCTTAATTTTACAAAAGTTCGCATTACTAAAATATTAACTTCAATAGCTCTTTTACTTTTTAATACTGATGAAAGCATTGCTACACCTTGTTCTGTAAAGGCAAAAGGAGATGAACCACCAAAGTAACTTTTAGATGGTATCACAGATTGTGATACCATCCTGTCTATTTCTTTTTTAGATAAGATGAACATAAAATCATTTGGAAATCTTTCAATGTTTCTTTTTACTGCTTGCTTTAATGTACGTGTCTCAACATTATATAGAGTCGCCAAATCTCTATCAAGTATTACTTTTTGATTACGGACAACTAAAATTCTGTTAATAATTCTTTCAGTTGGTATTATTCCATTCATATAAATTTTAATTTTATAAACTTTATTAGAACTTACCTAAAACTTTGAGGCTCTAAAATATTTCATACTCTTAGTTCACTTGCCCGTAGAAAAGTACGGGATCTCACCAAAGGCGGAGTAGAGTATCAGAATCTTAATCTATTGAATAACAAACTTCAGCGCAAAAGCAGAGGGCGTTTCACCTGTTGATATTATTGAAAAGTTGAAAACATAATGATTGGTATATGACGCTTTTATAGTTAAAGAATTCACCCGAAATATTATTCAAATAGCTAATCTACTGTAGCCGTTGTCATCGATAGATTTTCTATTTCTAAATATAAAAGATTTAAAGTTTTCTTACTAGCATCTAATTCACTTAGAATACTGGATTTTGTATCTTCAAATATGTCCTTCAAATCACTAAACAAACTGGAATAATAGTTAATTCCTTCATTTAGATTCTTTACAAAAGTTAACAAGTATTTTTCTTGTTTACTTGTCATAGAAACTCTCGTTTCCTCTATTTTGTTTTTTAGAAAATCGATATAAATTTTTAATTCTTTTATAAACATATTTGGGCGATCGTTTCTTGTGATTATATTTGATCTACCGTAAATATGATCAATGATTTCTTTTAAGCTCATCGTTTTTGAAAAATATGCCATGTTTGGACCCGGACAAATTGAAACTCCAACACCGTCAACCTTAGTATCCAAATTATTTACCATCAAAGCAGTAGCACTTAACCCTACGCAAAGGCAGGCTTTGTTAACTATTTTATCAAACTTGCTTTGGTACTCATCAGGAGATACTCCTTCACTATCCAACTCTTTTAATTTTAAATGTTGATATTGACGCGAAGCTGTACAAATGTTTTTTTCTGTAAATTCATTATTAGAAACAACAAATTTTTTAGGGCATGAACTACCCGGTCTTCCTTTTTCAACCAAAGATAATTTTTCAATATCTTTTGTATTGCCTTTGAGGCTATTGAATGGAACACCTAAGGGAGAAATATTGCTTAAATATAAATCATCCTCTTTAGCTTCCATCAATTGATTTCTAGTCTGGTTATCTACGTTGGTAACTTCCGGTACTAAAAGGAAAGGAGTGCCCCATCCAACGGAATCTAATTGGTAACGTTCTATCAGAAATTGATGTTCTTCAGCCGTTCCGACACCGCCTTGAGCAGTAATTCTTAACGGCAATTCTGTTGTAGGTACTAAACGATTTTTGTTGGAAAGTGCCGGAAACAAGATTTCGTGAATTGATTGAACCAGCTCTTTTCGCTTATCTCTAAATTCATCCAATACAGGACCTAGAAGATATCCAACTGTTGCAAAAGCATGCCCGCCGCAATTAAGTCCCGATTCAATTCTGTATTCTGAAACCCACAGTCCTTTTTTAGCCAGAAATTTACCTTGAATAATAGCCGATCTGTAATCGCTGACTTTTAAAACAATTTTCTTTTTTATTTTCCCATCTTTGTCAGGGTAAAAATCTTCAAATTGCTCTATATAGCTATACAATCTTGGGTTCATTCCTGCCGAAAATACTATGGAAGAATTTAAATCACTATTCGCATATCCCCTAAGTGCAGCGTGAGCGTCATTGTATTCCGCAGGTAATTTTTCATCATCAATATAATTTTCTTTATCAAGTTTGGTCATAATATTTACATCAATACTGCCCATTGATAAGTTGTCTTTTATCCAGTTTCCAATTTCATTCAGATTAAGATATTTTGCCGTTAAATTCTTAAACTCTTGTTTAATAGCAAGACTATCAGGTAACATATTGAAGTATTCTTTTATCTCATCGCTTTTTTCAATAGTAGCACTTTTTAATTCTTCAAATTTCTTTTTTGCTAAGTTGTTCATTAAATTCAAATAGGACGTAATTCTTTTTGCTCTGAAATCTTCAATTTTTTCCGTGATCTCATTATAGGGAATTTCAAATTTTTCACAGTACATTTTTCTTAACTTTTCAAGAAGAATGTCGTCAATTAAGGAAATCACAGAATCGATTCCATATTGAGAAACCTTTAACGGAGTATCAACGGTAAATCCAATTCCCATAACGGGAATATGAAATGAATGTATTTTTATCATATTTTAATTATATATTTTAGTTATTGATAAGGACGGGAATTACTATTTCTTTATTCCTGTAGTTATAATTGCCTCCCAATTGACACACATTTTACCATCTCTAATAAAATTTTCGGCTTTGCTAAGTACAGTTTCCTTTACATCTTCAACTACCTCTTGTGGTGCGCTGTTCAAAACTTGTACAATTGGCCCTGCTACTTCCGAGAATACTTTCCAATACTGCATAGTTGAATCAAAGATTGCTTCTCCCTGTATGTTTGACTCTATTACATTATCTAAGCCTGCGTTGATAATCAGTTCATTCGTCAGTCCAGGTTGTGCATATCTAAAAACTCCAGGTGCATCGGAGGGAGGTTTAGGCAACTTCAATTTCTCAACTACCGTCATAGCCAATAATGTTAAAAAAGGATTTAGTTCCGGTGCAGCCCACACGGTAATAGTCAGCCTTCCACCAGGTTTCAGTACTCTTGTCATTTCTTTTAAGCTGTCTTTTATGTCCGGAAAGAACATCGCCCCAAAACGGCAAATTATATGATCAAAATAATTGTTTTCAAATGGCATGTTTGAAGCATCGCATACCTGACTTTGATAGTTGGTAATGCCTCGCTGCATTGCATGTTCATTTGCTATCTTTACCATGTTCTCCGACAAATCAGATCCTGTAACCCTGCCTTCCGGCAGCAATGTGCTTAATGTAAGTCCCGGTTCTCCTGTACCTGATGCCACATCCAGTATATGTTCATTACCTTTCAATTGCAATATCTCGATAAACCTATCACTAACAGGACGCATTAGGGTCATAAGAAGTTTATCCCATTTTTCCCATCCGCCTGAATATTGGTTCCAAGTTTCTCTTTGCAGTTCTAATTGTTCTTGCTGTTGTTGGTTCATTTTTCCTTAAGTTTTAACTACTGCAACGGCTATTAATGTCT
>DRJC01000130.1 GCA_011052365.1 Ignavibacteria bacterium | reverse complement strand
TTAACCCTGTAAAAACATTAAACCGGATCTATGTGCACAAAAACTTTTTGAATGTCTTCCAAATTTAATATAGCATTTTCAACATCCTTGCCTACATTGTGTGACATTTCAGTGGACATATTTTTATCAACTTCGATGTGAATTTCTACGTGAAACTTGTTCCCGACATAATACGAGCGAATATCATTAAACCCCTTCACCCCTTTTATTTTCATTGCGGCATTTGCAATATCCAATATCACTTTCCTATCTGCCGATCTACCCATTAAGTAATCAATATTTTCCTTCGTTAATAAATAGCCTGTTCTGATAATAATTAGTGCAACGATAATACCTGCAATGCCGTCAAAATATTTAAGACCAATTTGCACAAAAATTATACCGACAAGCGAAACCGATGTAGCTAAAACGTCACTTAGACTGTCAATTGAACTCGCTCTAATTGCAGGGCTTTTAAACTTTTTACCTACCGATAATTGATACCGGCTCAATATTATTTTTATAATAATGGTAATACCTAAAATTATAAAAACGATCAGATCAATATTGGTTTTATGCGGAGCAGAGATTCTATCAATTGATTCTTTGATCAAACCGAAACCCACTAAGGCGGTAAACATTGCAATTAAAAAAACTGCAAGAGGTTGTGCAGCATTATGCCCGAATTGATGGTCTTCATCGGGCTGCTTTTGTGATACTTTTACACTGTAAATTATTGCTGTAGAAGAAATAATGTCCGTTAGTGAATTAACCGCATCAGAAATTACAGCTATAGAATTAGATATAAAGCCGGCAAAAGCTTTTATCAAAAAAAGAAATATATTAATGAATAAAGATATTTTTGCTGCTTTATTTACTGACATAAAATAGATAAGTCCACTTAAAAAAGGTAAACTTATGAGTAAGTGACATAATTATAAACCGTTAAAACGGTTAAAAAAATTGTTAAGTTATTATTAACCCACGACTTAAGTCGTGGGTTAATGAAACCAAAATAAAAACTTGAACCGTTTTAACGGTTTTCATTAGTTTTTTAAGTGAACTCATAGATATTAGAAATTATTATTTATGATTTTTCTTCCCAAACTTTTGCAATTTCAACTATAAATTTAACAGCCATTTCCATATCCTGTACGGCAACCCATTCGAGTTGGGAGTGGAAACTGTGCTCACCCGCAAAAATGTTCGGTGTCGGGAGTCCCATAAAAGAGAGTCTTGAGCCGTCTGTTCCGCCTCTAATAGAATTTATAATTGGTTCAATGTCCAATCTTTTTAAAGCTTCAAGGGCGTATTCTTCCACTTGGGGATGTTTGTCC
Source organism: Ignavibacteria bacterium (assembly GCA_011052365.1). Taxonomy (GTDB): domain Bacteria; phylum Bacteroidota; class Ignavibacteria; order Ignavibacteriales; family Ignavibacteriaceae. The sequence continues at coordinate 1,380 of DRJC01000130.1, read as the reverse complement.
AAAACTTCTTTCATATTTCTGTATTGTTCGATTACTTCAAATTCTAATTTAGCTCCGGGATATTTGGCAACTGCGCTTTCAGCGAGGTCTTTTAATAATGCTTCATATTCAGCAAGTTTATCTGTAATAAAATCTCTTATAATAAACTTAATTGTTGTCAGCTCTTCATTTCCGTTTATTACCCAAGGATGAACAAAGCCTTCTCTTTTCTCTGTTGTTTCAGGTGAAAGACCGTCTTTGGGCAAGGTTTCCAAAAATGCGGCTGCAATTTTTATGGCGTTCACCATTTTGTCTTTAGCAAAACCGGGGTGAATATTTTTACCTATAAATTTTACAACTACGGCATCAGCACTGAACGTTTCAGTTTCTAATTCACCCCTTGTAGAACCGTCAACCGTGTATGCATATTTTGCTCCAAGTTTTTCAAGATTTATTTTTTCCGTTCCTCTACCTACTTCCTCGTCAGGAGTAAAACAAATTTTTATAGTTCCGTGTTTTACTTCGGGGTGCTTTACCCAATAATTTACTGCGTCCATAATTTCAGCAACCCCTGCTTTGTTATCGGCACCAAGCAAGGTTGTACCGTCGGTTGTGATAATATCATATCCAATCATATCATTTAGTTGAGGGTTTTCGCTTACCATAATTACTTTTGAAACATCATTTTTTAATACGATATCCCCACCTTGATAATTTTTGTTTATAACAGGGTTAACATCTTTGCCCGTTACAGCAGGTGAAGTATCAACATGGGCGATAAAGGCTATGGTGTCAACTTTTTTATCCGTGTTTGAAGGAAGTGTAGCCATAACATAACCCCATTCATCCATATACGCATCTTCCAATCCTATTTCTTTCAATTCTTCGGCAAGGTCTGCGGATAGTATTTTTTGTTTTTCGGTACTTGGAAATGTTTCGGATTCTTCATCGGACTGTGTGTCGTATTTAACATATTTTAGAAATTTTTCTACACAAGTAAATTGATAATTATCATCAAACATAATCTATCTCCTTTAATTTCAATTATTTTACTTTAATATTAATGGGTACGAACAATAATTATTCTTCTGTTTTTTGCTCTTCCTTTTTTAGTTTTATTCGATACAATAGGAAAACTTTCTCCCAAGCCGACAACTTTAAATCTTTGTTTTACTATTCCTTTTTTAACAAAATAATTTAAAACCGTTTGTGCTCTCTTTAAAGATAGTTTCTTATTTGCTTTTTTAGAACCAACATTATCTGTATACCCTTCAATTCTCCAGCGGGAAAAAAGATTTTTCTTCATATATTTAATTAATACATCCAAGTATGGAAAAGCTGCCGGTAATAATGTCGAACTGCCGGATTCAAAATAACTGTCTCCGCTGAGTGTAAAATTAT
>DRJC01000129.1 GCA_011052365.1 Ignavibacteria bacterium | reverse complement strand
CGAACATTTATCGAAAAAATATTTATAAAAGATTACACTTTTTAGGAGATAAATTATAAAGATTGTTGCATTTTTTTGGAGATAATTATTTTAATGGAGAAATAACAACATTTGAATTATAAATTAAAAATTCAATACGACGGTACAAATTATTCGGGTTGGCAGATTCAAGATAATGCCGTTACGGTACAGCAAAAAATTACGGACGCAATTAAAACGATCACAAAGCAGAATATAAATTTGATTGGTTCGGGCAGAACCGATACAGGCGTGCATGCTTTAGGACAGGTTGGTAATTTTATTTCAAATGAAGAATTAGATATTTATAGATTTAAGTATTCTTTAAATTCTATTCTCCCGGAAGATATTTCGGTTATATCAATTGAAGAAACTGAAGAAAAATTCCATTCAAGATTTGATGCTAAAAAAAGAAGTTATATTTATTTGTTCAGTAAAATTAAATCACCTTTCATAAATAAATATTCATATTTTTTGAATGAGAAATTTGATATTAATTTTATGAATGAAATAAGTAAATCGTTTTTGGGTAAACATAATTTTACATCTTTTGCTAAAAAAAAGACGGAAACTAAAAATAAAAATTGTAATATCTATGATATTCATTGGAAAGAATTTAGAGATAAAATATCTTTTTATATTGAAGCCGATAGATTTTTACACGGAATGGTAAGGACAATTGTCGGTACTTTGATTAATGTTCATAAAGATAAATGGGATATCGAACAGATAAAAAAAATATTTAAAAGTGAAGATAGAAGTACTGCCGGGGAAGCAGTCCCTGCAAAGGGTTTATTTCTTTATAAAGTAAAATATTAGGAATGTTTAATTTTAAAAATAAAACGGTATTAATTACCGGCGGTTCAAAAGGAATCGGTGCTGCTTGTGTTGAATTGTTTTACAAGTATGGTGCAGAAACTGTGTTTACATATAATTCAGATGAAAGGAGTGCCCAAAAATTATTTGATAAATTAGGTAAACCCAAAAAAGTAAAATTTTATCATTTGGATTTTTCAAATACTAATGAATTAAAAAATAACATTAACAAAATATTAAAGGAAATAAGGGGAGTTAATATTCTTGTAAACAATGCAGGTGTTTGGGAAAAAGGGAAAATTGAAGAGATGAATCTTGATGAATGGAGAAAGACAATAGACATAAATCTAACCTCTGCTTTTTTAATTACACAGGCAATAATTCCATTTATGAAGAAGAAAAAATACGGGAAGATAATTAACATTTCCTCAACTGCAGGTCAGCGGGGAGAAAAATATTATTCCCATTATGCATCATCAAAAGGGGGAATTATTTCTTTCACAAAATCATTGGCTGCTGAATTAGGTAAAGACAAAATTAACGTAAACGCCGTTGCACCCGGCTGGGTTGATACTGCTATGACAAAAGAAATTTTTTTAAATAAAGAAATGAGAAAGAAAATTAAAGAAGATTCTCTTTTAAAAAGAATAGCCAAACCCATTGACGTTGCTTATCCTGTTGTGTTTCTCGCATCAGATTTTGCTCAACATATTACAGGGGAAGTATTAAGTGTTAACGGCGGTTCTATTTTATGCGGTTAATGTTTTTAGTGTGTAAAATATTAATTAAATCATGACTCAAGGTTAATATGGAATTTTTAGCAAGTATACATTCTATAACTGTTCACTTCCCAATAGTGCTGCTTCTTAGTTATGTGGTGTTGGAAATAATATCAGCATTTTCTAAAAAAGAAATCTTTTCAAGAGCTGCACATATCACATTGTTTTTGGGCGTGATTGCAGCTTTCCTTGCTGTTTTTACCGGTCAACAGGCATTGGATTTAGCAAGCAAATGGGAAAAAGCAGGTGCAATTATGCCTTTGAAAGCAATTAGTAAACACGAAGATTCAGCCAATTTAACGATGTGGTATTTTGTAGCAATTCTTATTGTCAGAACCTTTTTAGTATTAAAGAAAAAATTTACCGTTAATGTTAAATTTATGTTTGTTGTGTTGGCTTTATTAGGTGCATATTTCATATACCAGACGGGCAAATATGGTGGTAAACTTGTTTATAAATACGGAGTAGGTACCGAATTAAAAAAAGCTGAAATAAAAAATAATGATTAAAAAATAATTTTAAAAGGTATACAAAATGGAATTTAAAAATTTAGTAGTTGAAGTTGAAAACAATATTGCCGTGGTTACGGTAAATCGTCCGGAAAAATTAAATGCACTGAATAATGAAACAATTGAAGAATTAGATGAAGTCTTTTCTCAATTAAATGAAAACGAAGATGTATATGTAATAATATTAACCGGAAGCGGAGAAAAGGCTTTTGTTGCCGGTGCCGATATTTCAGAGTTAAATAATCTCGATGAACAAAAGGCAAAAATATTTTCCGAAAAAGGACAGAAAGTTTTTAGTCGGATTGAAAAAATGGAAAAGCCTGTAATTGCAGCAGTAAACGGTTATGCACTTGGCGGCGGATGTGAAATTGCACTTGCCTGTAATATTCGCCTTGCTTCTGATAATGCCGTCTTCGGACAACCGGAGGTAAATTTGGGTATCATTCCGGGTTACGGCGGTACACAAAGACTAACGAAATTAATTAATTCGGGTAGAGCTGCACAATATATTTTAACCGGCGATATGATAAATGCAGAAGAAGCTTTACGTATTGGATTAGTAAATAAAGTTTATCCGCAAGCAGAGCTAATGATTAAGGCAAAAGAAATGGGAAAGAAAATTTGTTCAAAAGGACAATTTGCCGTTAGAATGGCAATGAAAGCGATTAATATAGTAGGCGAAGTATCCGGTACGGAAGGACAGAATTATGAAGCAAGCGTTTTTGCTTTATGTTGTGGTACCGATGATTTTAAAGAAGGGACATCGGCATTCTTAGAAAAACGTAAACCAATATTCAAGAATAATTAATTATTGTTCTTGAATTAATATGAATAAAAACATTAATAAATATAAAGTCATTCAAACCCTGTTTGCAGTAGCAGTTGTTTTAGTAATTGCTAATTTATTGGTGGGTAGATTTAATACAGAAAATGATTCTGAAACTGTAGTTGTGAATAATAAAAAAATAAACAGCGTTAAGATCGATTCTTTGTTTCTATCTTCACTAAAAAACTATAATATAAAAAAAAGTTGGATCCATAAATCATCAAAGCAAAAAACAAGAAAAAATTCAACAGAATTTATTTATACAGTAGATGTCCCTAATGATTTACCCAATATTTTATTAATAAAAGAAATATATAAAAATTTTTCAGACACTAAACTAAAAATATCTTCAAAAGAATTAAAAGTCGGCGGCACTTCTTTGTTGAAAATTTCAAACGGAAACAAACCGGT
>DRJC01000128.1 GCA_011052365.1 Ignavibacteria bacterium | reverse complement strand
GTAATGCGGGTAAAGTACTAAATATGAACAGTGTAGCAATAATTAAAATTAGTGGTAAATTGAAAGTGTGGAGTTTCAAAACCCCGCACTACGCATAGCCAAACCGTTACAAGCAAGCTGGAGAAAGGGCTCAAAAACAAATTTTACAGCAAGATATTTAATGATTATCTTTGTAAATATTTAAAGGAATTAAAATGAGTTTTCAAACGAAACATAAAATTATAAATGGTGACAGTCGGCAAATGCCTGAACTTGAAGATAAATCAGTTGATTTGGTAATAACCTCACCACCATATTGGCAATTAAAAGATTACGGAACTGAAAATCAAATAGGATATAATGACAACTATGAAGACTATATTAATAACTTAAATCTTGTTTGGAAAGAAAGTTATAGGGTTCTTAATAATGGATGCCGATTGTGTGTGAATATTGGTGACCAATTTGCAAGAGCAGTCTATTACGGCAGATATAAAGTTATTCCGATACGGACAGAAATAATAAAATTTTGTGAAGCCATAGGATTTGATTATATGGGTGCAATAATATGGCAGAAAAAAACAACCTCAAATACAACTGGTGGAGCTTCATTAATGGGTAGTTATCCTACGCCAAGAAATGGGATTTTATCTATTGATTATGAGTTTATTTTATTATTCAAAAAACTAGGAACACCAATAAAACCTAGTAAAGAAATAAAAGAACAGTCAAAATTGACCAAAGAAGAATGGAAAACATATTTTGATGGACATTGGAATTTTGGCGGAGCAAGGCAAGACGGTCACATAGCTATGTTTCCAGAGGAATTGCCGAAAAGACTTATCAAAATGTTCTCTTTTGTTGGAGATACTGTTCTTGACCCTTTTCTTGGAAGTGGAACAACTTCACTTGCTGCAAAAAAATTAAACAGAAATTCTGTTGGTTATGAAATGAACCCTGAATTTATACCCTATATTGAAAGGAAGTTAGAAATAAATCAAGGAGACATTTTTAATTCTGATTATACTTTTATAAAACAAGAAAAGCTAAATATTGACTTTAAAAATGAAATAGAAAAATCACCATATATTTTTAAAGATTTTCACAATTTTGATAAAAGAACAGACCCTAAGAAACTTCAATTTGGTTCAAAAATTGATCAAAATGGTTCGACGAGAAGAGAAGAATATTATTCGGTAAAAGAAATTATTAGCCCCGAATTAATAAAACTAAATACCGATTTGATTGTTCGACTTATTGGAGTTAAGGAAAAAAAGGAAGTAAACGGAAAAGCTATTGAGTTTTTGCAGCTCAAAACAAAAGGACAAAAAGTTTTTCTAAAATATGATGAAACCAAACACGATGAGAATAACCATTTAATGGTTTATTTATATTTAAAAAATAAAACATTCCTGAATGCTCATCTGATAAAAAATGGTTTTGCAGATGCTGATTTGGCATTTAATTATAAGAACAAAGAAAAATTTATGTATTTAAGCAAGAAAACTGTTTAATGGCGAATAAAGAAGTTAAAAAATATGCAAAGCCTTTTGGTAAAAAGGAAAAAGTATTAAACTACGCAAGCAATACCTATCAACTTACGAGACCGAATAAAGTTGATGCCGTTATGGCATTGATAAGAGAATGTCAACCAAAAGCACTTGATGAATGGGAAAAGTTCTATTTTGAAAAAGCTCATACCAAGAAAAAAGATAGTGTTAAAATAACCAAAGAAACATTAGATGAACTTGGTGAAAGGTTATATGCAAAAATAACAGAAGTTGTAATTCCTGAATGGACGGCAGCATTTGAAGATTTGACACTTCAAGACTGTAAAGATTACATTTATAAAGTTACTATTGTTCGAACTTATGATGGTTTTTTACTTGAAAAGTCTGTTATTAATGATGGTCTTGCAAATATATTTCCGGAAATAGAATTTGAAGAAAGCGACCCTGAATTAGACCACGCTGGTGATATTGATTATATTGGTAAAGTTGGTGAAAAAGCTTTTGGCATCCAAATAAAGCCAATTACAGCAAATGCAAATTTTGGAAACTACAAGATTACAGAAAGAATGAGTGCAAGTTTTCAAGATTTTGAAGAAAAATATGGCGGAAAAGTTTTTGTGATTTTCTCAACTCGGACTGGGGATAAAAAAGTTATTAAGAACAAAGAAATTATTGAAGAAATAAAAACAGAAATTGAAAGATTAAAGAAAGCCAGCTTGTAACAATGTATATAAAAAATAAGCGAGATAGTAGTAGTATCAGGGCTTGTAGCCCGCTTCAACTTCATCGTAAATTGAAAGTGAAATGCTTAGAAATCCCGCACTCCGCATAGCTAAACCCGTTAATTGTAATTGACTTAATGAAAATTGAAATAGCAAAATATAATCCTGAGTGGTCCAAAACATTTGATCAGAAAAAAAAGGAATTAGAAACTATCCTAAGGGAATTTAATCCAAGAATTGAGCATATTGGAAGTACCTCTGTTCCCAATTTAGCTGCTAGACCGGTAATTGATGTGGCAGTTGGAATTGACAACTTTCAATACTTGGATAGAACGGTTGAACCAATGATTCGAAACCACTATATATACTTTGAAGTTTACAATACTGATATGCCACAGAGAAGGCTCTTTGTTGGATTAAAAGACAAAAATAACTACATAAAGTTTAAGAACATCTATACAGAAGGTGATCTTATACCACACGAGAAAATTCTTTCTAATAGGTTGTGTCATGTTCACATATGGGAATTTGGTACTTCCGAATGGGTTCGACACATCGCTTTTAGGGACTATTTAATTGAAAATCCTAAAATTAAAACTCATTATGAAACACTCAAAAAGCAGTTGAGTTTAAAAAACTGGAGTGACGGAAATGAATATAACAATGGAAAGAATAGTTTCATAAAGACCGAAGAATCAAAAGCAATTTTATGGTACAATGCAAAAACAAAAAGCAACTAACAAAAAATAATTTTATAAAACTCTCACAAGTGTGCGGGTTTTAGTGATAAATCAAACGATTATTCAAATAATGAAAACTAGTAGTAAATTAAAAGTTCGGTGCAACAAAATCCTACACTACGCATTTTCAAACCGTTCAAATGTAATTGTTCCGCTCCGCTACACAATCAAATAATGTATTATAAATCGTTCACTAAGTATCTATTACCCATTTAATGAATGATATTTCATTCAAACAGTTGGTTTTATAAATAAAATCTTTTATATTTGTACGAGATATAATTCACTAATGTTAAGAATAAAGGATTATGACTGATATATCATACAAAAACTGGAATTCAATGAGCGATAAAGCACTTGCTGAGCATATCGGGGCATTTATAAAACACCATCGGCTAGAGCAAAACAAAACGCAAGAAATATTAGCTCAGGCTGCGGGAATTAGTCGTTCTACTTTGAGCTTATTAGAGCGGGGAGAAACTGTTACACTGGCTACATTAATACAAGTTTTAAGGATATTGGATCAATTACATATTATGGATGTATTTATAGTACAGCAAACCATAAGTCCATTGACTTTGGCCAAGATGGAAAAGAAAAAAAGAAAAAGAGCCAGAGGTAAAAAAGAGGAAACCAAAAACGAAACAGATTGGTAAGGTATGAATGTAGCAGAAGTCAAAATATGGAAAAAATTGGTTGGGGCTGTTGCATGGAATGAAAATATAGGGGTAGCTAATTTTGAGTACGACCCAAAATTCAAAAAATTGGGTTGGGATTTATCACCCCTAAAAATGCCTGTTTCTTCTGCAAAACGCCAATTTTCTTTTCCGGAATTAAGGAAAGATAAAAATACTGAACTCGACACATTTAAAGGGTTACCGGGTTTGTTGGCAGACGTACTTCCTGATACGTATGGAAATCAACTCATCAATATGTGGCTGTCTCAACAAGGTAGGCCACAAGACAGTATGAACCCGGTTGAAATGCTTTGCTTTATTGGAACCAGAGGTATGGGTGCTCTGGAATTTGAGCCCCCAACTCTTAAGGAAAGTCAGCGGATATTTGACATTGAAATAGACAGTCTGGTAGAGATAACTCAAAAAATGCTCTCACAACGAGAAGATTTTACCACCAATCTGCAAAAGGATGAAGAAAAAGCAGTGGTGGAAATTTTAAAGATCGGTACATCAGCGGGGGGAGCTAGACCTAAAGCCGTAATTGCTTATAACCCCAAAACAGGAGAGGTTAAATCAGGACAAACCAAAGCCCCTAAAGGTTTTGAACATTGGATTATAAAGTTAGATGGAGTGAGCGATGTGCAATTAGGAGACAGCAAAGGATATGGTCGTGTGGAGATGGCATATTACAATATGGCTATATCTTGTGGTATTGAAATGATGCCGTCTAAACTCTTGGAAGAAAATGACAGGGCACACTTTATGACCAAACGATTTGATCGAGAAGGTGGAGAAACCAAGCACCATATACAAACCTTTTGTGCCTTACAACACTTTGACTATAACCTTGTAACTAGTTTCAGTTATGAACAGTTATTTCAGACCATGCGAGAACTCAAGCTGACGTATCAGGATGCTGAACAAATGTTTAGAAGAATGGTCTTTAATGTAATTGCTCGAAACTGTGATGACCATACAAAAAACTTTTCCTTCAGATTACAAAAAGAAGGTAAATGGGAATTAGCCCCTGCTTATGATATATGTCATGCCTATAAACCTAATCATAGATGGGTGAGTCAACATGCATTAAGCATCAATGGTAAACGTACGGATATTACGAGAAAAGACCTGATTGTTATTGGTCGATCCATCAAAAACAAAAAAGCTTCAAGTATAATAGACGAGATAAATGATACCGTAAATCAGTGGGAAAAATTTGCAAAAGAGGTTGATGTTATGTCTAGACTCAGGGATGAAATTACCAAAACCTTGAGATACTTAAAATAATGTTCTATAATTGGAATACACTAGAAACAGTAAACGAAAAAGAAGCACAATGCCCTAACAATGCATATAGCTTATGGCGGACATAAGTACTTAAAATGAACAAATATGAATAAAATTAACGGCAGTGCGGAAATGAACAAAGGTGCTGTAAATCCTGCCATTACTCATACACGCTACCGTTGAGTATAATCGGTAACATAATTTGGATAATATTCGGCGGATTAATAATCAGCATTGAATATTTTATAGCCGGACTGTTGCTCAGTTTAACAATAATCGGGATGCCGTTTGGGATTCAAAGTTTTAAATTAGCAATTCTTGCTCCACTTCCCTTTGGACGAGAAGTTGTACAAAAACCTGAAACGAGCGAATGTCTTTCCACGTTGCTGAATATTCTTAGGATTTTATTGGGAGGAATCTTGATGACGTAAAAAATAAAATTACCGAAGCTGGTGGAAAAATTTCAAAAGATATTTTCTCTTTCCCAGGTGGTCACAGGTTTCATTTTGTTGATCCCTCCGGAAATGAATTAGCTGTTTGGTCAGATAAATAGATGATTTATAAAAACTTTGTGAATTTGAATTTATTGGATTATAGAAAATGTTTAATAAAACAATACTTAAAAAAACCGGTTACAATACAAGTTCGTACCCAATTCGGGTAAAAATTGCCATCTTAAATATGAATATTTTTTTTTGATTCTTATAATTCGATTTTGACAAAGGAATGATATATTTTTACTTTTATGGATTTAACAAAAAATAATACAGAATATATTAAATGGGTAAATGAACTAAAAAACTTAATTCAAACGACTCAAATTAAAGCCTCTATATCAGTAAATAGAGAACTTTTGGGTTTATATTGGACAATAGGCAAATCTATTTCTGAAAAAATTGAGAAAGCAAATTGGGGAAGTTCGGTTGTTGAAGAATTATCTAAAGACTTAAAAAGGGAATTCCCAAATCAAAAAGGATTTTCGAGAAGTAATCTGTTTTCAATGAAAAAATGGTTTGAATTTTATTCTAAATCAAAAATTGAAATTGAAAAAATCCAACAACTTGTTGGACAAATTCCGTGGGGTCATAATGTAGTTATTATTTCTAAGTCAAATAGTATTGATGAAGCTATTTTCTATTCAAACAAAACAATAGAGAATAATTGGTCTCGTTCAGTATTGCTACACCAAATAGAATTAGGATTTTATGAAAGACAAGGTAAAGCAATCACAAATTTTACCGACACATTACCTGCACCACATTCAGAATTAGCAGCAGAAACATTGAAAGACCCCTACAAATTTGACTTTCTTACATTGCAAGAAAAAGCACTTGAGAAAGACATTGAAAATCAACTCATAAAGCATATCACATCTTTTTTACTTGAATTGGGAACCGGTTTTTCATTTGTAGGTCAACAAGTTCCCGTAAAAATAGATAATCAAGATTTCTATATTGATTTGCTTTTCTATCACATTAAATTGAAATGTTATGTAGTCGTTGAACTAAAAGCAATCGAATTTAAAGCTGAATTTGCCGGAAAAATGAATTTATATTTATCCGCTATTGACAACACTTTAAAAACTGAATCAGAAAACCCGACAATTGGATTACTATTATGTAAATCAAAATCAGAAATAATAGCAGAATATGCGTTAAGGGGAATGACTCAACCAATTGGAATAGCAGAATATGAGATTAATAAAGCTATTCCGAAAGAAATAAAAAGTGAATTACCAACAATTGAAGAAATAGAACTGGCTACAACAAAGGCCATACGTAATGCGGGTGATATTGATAGATAGAGAGCTTGTGCAGGTAATGAAGTTGAATTGCAAATTGAAAGTGTGG
>DRJC01000127.1 GCA_011052365.1 Ignavibacteria bacterium | reverse complement strand
TTTTCAGAGTGAAATAATTCCATTGTCTCAAACGATTTGAGAGAGAATTTATTCTTTAATGTTTTAATCTCTTCTTTTTTTTGTCTTAGTATTTTATTTAATATGTCCATTATTATATATTTTTTCTTCCGAATTTTATTAACTCATCTAATTTGTTTTTCGCTTTCCCGCTTGTAATGGATTCCTCGGCTGCTTCTTTGCACTGTGTAATATCATCGGAATATTTTGCACAATATAGCGCCAAAGCTGCGTTAGCTGTTATAGTTGTAAAATTTGCTTTTGTAGATTGTCCGTTAAAAATATCTTTTATAATTTTTGCATTTGTTTCCGCTGTATCACCTTTTATTTCATGTATATCAACATTATCATAACCAAAAGTCTCATTAGAAATTTGATAGTTTTTAATTACCGAGTTTCCGTTGTATTCAAAAATTTCGGTCGTTCCGTTGAGTAAGATTTCATCATACTTGTTATCGCAACAAATAAAACAGACTCTTTCAAAATTCAGATGAATAGATGCCTCAGCCATTAATTTTGCCGCATCGTTGCTAAAAGCACCTATCATTTGCTTATTTACTCCTGCGGGATTTGTTAATGGTCCCAGCATATTAAAAATTGTACGTATGCCTAATTCTTTTCTAACGGGAGCAGCGTGTTTCATAGCGGGGTGATATTGCGGTGCAAATAAAAATGTTATGCCGATTTCCTCCAAAGCCTTTTCAGAAATCTCCCGGGGTAAAGTTATATTTACTCCGAGCTCTTTTAAAACATCTGCGCTTCCGCTTTTACTTGAGATAGACCTGTTACCATGCTTCGCCACTTTTATCCCCGCACCTGCAACTACGAATGCTACAGTAGTGGAAATATTAAACGTACCGGAATTATCCCCGCCGGTTCCACACACGTCAATTGCATCATTTCCATTTAGATTAAATTTTAAACTTCTATCTTTCATAACTTTTGCGAAACCACCAATCTCAGCGGGAGTAACTCCTTTTAATCTCATCGAAGTTAAAATTCCTGCCAATAATGAATTGTTAACATTCCCAAGCATTATTTCCTCCATCAAAGCAGATGATTGACTTAGCGTGAGGTCTTCTTTTGCGAGTAATTTTTCAAATATTTTTTTTATCATAGTTCCAACCAATTTTTGATTATTTTTTTTCCTTCGATTGTAAGAATTGACTCCGGGTGAAATTGGATGCCTTCGACAGGCAAATGTTTATGTCTTAATCCCATAATTGTACCGTCTTCCGTTTCGGAGGATATTTCCAATTCTTCGGGAAGTGATTCTCTTTCAACAATAAGTGAGTGATATCGCGTTGCTTCAAAATTAGGGGGAACATCTTTAAATATTGTTTTGTTATCGTGTTTAATTTTTGAAGTTTTACCGTGCATTATATTTTTAGCATTTATGATTTTCCCACCAAATGAATAACCGATTGCTTGATGACCGAGGCATACTCCAAGTATCGGTATTTTACCGGAGAATCTTTTTATTGTGGATAGAGTGACTTCTGAATTTTCAGGTCTTCCGGGTCCGGGAGAAATAAGAATTTTGTCAGGTGCTAATATTCTTATTTCATTAATTGATATTTCATCATTTCGCTTAACGATTAATTCACAATTATAAACTCCCAACATTTGGACAAGGTTGTAAGTAAAGGAATCGTAATTGTCAATTACTAATATTTTCATCAATTACCTCTGCAAATTCTAAAGCTTTTTTTAATACGGCTGATTTATTATAAATTTCTTTCAGTTCCAGTTCAGGTTTACTGTCATAAACAATACCGGCTCCTGCCTGCCAAAAGATTTTGTCTTTTATTGAATAAAGTGTTCTTATGGAAATACACATATCAAGGTTCCCTGAAAAATCAAGGTAACCGATTGCACCGGCATAAACTCCCCTCGGTTCATTCTCATAATTATTTATTAGTTCAATTGCTTTTAGTTTTGGAGCACCCGTTACCGTACCGGCAGGGAAACAGGATTTTAAAACATCAACCGATGATTTATTATTTAAAAGTTGTCCTTCCACTTTTGAAACAATATGCATTACGTGTGAATACTTTTGAATTTTTTTATCTTGAACAACATTTACCGAATTGAATTGACATACTCTTCCAAGATCGTTTCGTCCCAAATCGACCAGCATAGTGTGTTCTGCAAGTTCTTTGGGGTCGTTTAATAATTCATTTTCCAATTCTAAATCTCTGATTTCCGTATCGCCTCTTTTTCTTGTTCCGGCAATTGGTAAAACTTGAGCTTTGCCGTCTTTGACTTTAACCAAATCTTCCGGAGAAGTTCCGGTAATTGTAAAATCATTTTCAAATTCTAAGTAGTACATATACGGGGAAGGGTTGATGGTTCGAAGAGCACGGTATACATTAAAAGTATCGCCGGTAAATGTTGCCGAAAATTTTTCGGATAATACTATTTGATAAATATCCCCGTCTTCAATTCTTTTTCTGCTGTCATTAACCTTAGAGAAAAACTCCGTGCTGTTTATTTTATCTTTATTATAAGCAACAACAGTAAAATCAGAGCTATAATTTATTTGATTATTTAATAAATGTTTTATCCTTTTTATTTTATTTTTTGCTTTATGGTATTCAAATTCTATATCCGACTTTTCATTTAATTGCACATTTGAAATTATTATCAATTGATGCTTTAACCTGTCGAAAGCAATAATTGATTTATACAATCCGAATATTGAATCATACTCTATGTTTTTACCCGGTTCTAAGTGTATTGATTTCTCTATATCCGATATATTTTCGTACCCCAAAAATCCTACATAACCACCGATAAAATCCGGGAGTTCCTTTAATTTCGGCTGTTTGAATTTCTTTGTTATATTCTCCAATAAATCAAAAACATTACCTCTTATTTTTTTAGAATCTTTTTCGGTTTTAATTAAAATTGTATCGGATTTGCTTGCTATAATTTTAGAAGGATTTACCCCTATGAACGAATACCTCGCAATAGAATTTTCTCCTTCAACTGATTCAAGTAAAAAGCTTTGACGGCTTTCCTTTCTAATTTTCAAATATGCCAACACCGGTGTATACATATCGGCTGTAATAATTTCATACACAGGGATCATATTGTAGCTTCGTGCTAATTCTTTATATTTCTCAAAAGTCATTTTGTATTCCAGATTAAAAAAAAACCCCTTACAGTAAACTGCAAGGGGTTAATATTAAAAGTTATTTTTTTACAGGTTACTGAGTCATATTATCATTAATTCCAAACCACCACCAAGATTTTTGGTTTAATAAATAATAATTGTAATATGTCCCAGTATTTGTCTTCATAATTTTGATTGTAAATGTAAGAGCAATATTTTTTATAGTCAAGAAAAAAAATAAAAAATTAATTATTTAACATTCGGTAAGATCCTTTTTAAAAAAGGGAACATAAAGATATCTTGAAAGTATATAAACATTATAGCTATATTTGAAATGAAGATAGCTGAAACAAAGATTATTTATGATATGAAAAAAATAATAATAATACTGGTAATACTAATTTCACTCCCGGTATTTTCACAATATAGAGATCAGAATAAAATTAAAGAATCTATAGGTGATGGAATAGTTAACAATCAACCGGGTGGATTATTCGGTATTTTTAATTCCAAAAAGTTTCAGATGAGTCACATTTACAATTTATCATTTTCTGCTTCCGGCGATAATCAATTAGCAGTAGGTTCTTATACAAACCGGTTGTTTTATAAATTCAACAACAAATTTAATTTTCAACTTTGGACAAGCATCGTTACAACTCCTTATAATTCGTTTAATAAAAATCCGAATAATAAATTTGGCGGTATTTATATTGACAAAGCTTCAATCAACTATAAACCGTCTAAAAATTTTATGATCCAATTTGAATTCAGTAATAATCCTTATAGGCGTTACAATTCATTTTATAATTATAACAGGTTTAGCGGCTTTAATTACGGATATGATTTTAATCCATTTATTTATTAAAAATTAATTTTAAGTGAAGATCAATTCCCAACCAAAAGACTCTTCTTCATCAAAGAAAAACAATCACCGTCGTTTATATATTATTTTAAATAGTATAATAACCATTTTAATAATATTGATAACTTTTATGAGTTTTTCTCTTATTTTAAAGCTTCAAAATTTGAACGGTTATAATAAATCAGATAATTCAAAAAAGGTTTTATCAACGCCTGTTCAAGTGGAAGTATTAAACGGTTGCGGGATAGCGGGTGCGGCAGATAATGTAACAAATTTTTTGAGGGACAGAAAATTCGATGTTGTTCAAATGGGAAATTACAGGACTTTTGATATTGACGAATCAATTGTGATTGACAGGAAAGGAAATATGAAAACTGCTGAAAACATTGCCGATTCGTTAGGGATAAACAGACTAAACGTAATTCAACAGGTAAACAAAAATTATTTGCTGGATGTATCAATTATAGTCGGGAAAGATTATAAAAAATTAATCCGTTAGCAAACGGACAAAAAATTGAGGTAAGCTTGGATTCAAAACACTTAACAGAAAAAATTACAGATTTAATATTTTCAAAAAATGGAAATGACGTTGTATTGCTCGATCTCTCAAAACATACTTCATTTGCAGATTATTTTGTAATATGCAGTGCCGATTCTACGACACAGGTAAGAGCTATTTCGGATGAAATAGAAAAAAAATTGAGAGATGAGGGAATTAGATGCTGGCATAAAGAAGGATATACTTCATTGTCATGGGTATTGCTCGATTACGTTGATGTTGTTGTGCACGTATTTCAAAAGAATGCTAGAGAATATTATAATCTTGAGAGACTTTGGGGTGATGTACCGATAACAAAAATTGAAGACCCCGAATTAAAAAAAAGTGATGATTGAAAGGATAAAATTTGAAGGAATATATAAAATTAATATTTGATGAAGCTTCTGATAAATTAAGCTATTTAAAAGACAGCACCCTTAATTTAGAAGTCCCAAAAGATTCTGACCATGGGGATCTTTCCAGCAATATAGCTATGATTTTAAGCAAGCAGTTAAAAAAGAACCCCCGCGAAATTGCTGCTGAAATTATTTCTTCCCTTGATTATGATAAAAACATAGTTAACGATATTCAAATCGCAGGACCCGGTTTTATCAATTTCTATTTTACAAATCAATTTGCAGCAAAAGTTATTGAAGACATATTAGAAAAAGGTGATAACTACGGCAAATCAAATTTATACTCAGGTAAAAAAGCTAACGTGGAGTTTGTTTCTGCAAATCCAACCGGTCCTTTAACTGTCGGACACGGAAGGAATGCTGTTGTGGGAGACACGATTGCTAACATCCTTGAGTGGATGGGCTATTCTGTCGACAGGGAATATTATTTTAACAATGCCGGAAGGCAGATGCGAGTGCTCGGTGATTCGGTAAAGTTAAGATATCTTGAACTGTTGGGAGACGAAATTGCTTTCCCCGAAGACTATTATCAGGGAGAATACATAAAAGATATTGCTGAAAAAATTAAAAATAAATAC
>DRJC01000126.1 GCA_011052365.1 Ignavibacteria bacterium | reverse complement strand
ATCTATCATTCCCGTTCCGTTAATAAAAAAATGGGAAAAGATTTAAATGCAAAAAAAACATCGTTAAATAAATTGTTAAAAATTTCCGATTTCATTTCTTTACACGTTCCATCTAACGAAAGAACTTATCATTTGTTAAATAAAGACAATTTAAAGTTGTTAAAAAGCAATGCCGTTATTATCAATACGGCGAGGGGAAATATTATAGATGAAATAGAGCTGGTAAAAATACTGAAAAAAGGCAAAATATTTTCTGCCGGGTTAGATGTTTACGAGAATGAACCTAAAATACATCCGGAATTATTAAAGTTAAAAAATGTTGTCTTAGCACCGCATATCGGCAGTGCGACAATTGAAGCAAGAACTGCTATGGCAATGCTTGCTGCAAAAAATGTTGTAAATGTTTTAAAAGGTAAAAAGCCTTTAACTCCCATTTAAATTAAAATATAACTTTTGAATTATTAACTATTTATTGTTAATAAATTTTGTAATGGGTAATTTTCATCAGTGAATTAGAGGATATTAATATGTTAATTGGTATACCTAAAGAAGTAGCACAAGAAGAAAAAAGAATAGCTCTTTCACCTGCCGGTGTTGATGCTTTGATTAGAGCAGGACATACTGTTTATATTGAAAGCAAAGCCGGAGAAGGCAGTCATTTTTCTGACGAAGAATTTGAAAAAATTGGAGCAAGAATTGTTTTTAGTCCGGAAGAAGTTTTTGGACGTTCCGAGTTATTGGTAAAAGTTGCGCCGCTTTTGGAAAATGAACTCGAGATGCTTCTGCCTGATCAAGTACTTTTTTCTTTTTTACATCTCGCCGTAGGTAGTAAAAAAACAATTGAGGAATTACTGAACAAGAAAATCACCGCCTTTGGTTACGAACTTATTGAGCAGGATGGGAAACTTCCGGTTTTACATTCAATGAGTGAAATAGCGGGGCAGCTTTCCATTCAATTAGCAGAAAGATATTTGGAAAATTTTTCAGGTAAAGGTCGTGGAATACTGATAGGAGGAATAACAGGTGTAGCACCCGCGGCAATAGTTATTTTGGGTGCAGGTGTTGTCGGTAAAACCGCCGCAAGAGCAGCACTGGGGAGGGGAGCTCAAGTAATAGTAATAGATAATGATCTTAACCGCTTAAAAGATATTGAACTGTTATTTAATAAAAAAGTAACAACAGTAATGGCAAATCCCTACACCATTTCAAGGGGAGTAAAATTTGCCGATGTCCTTATTGGAGCCGTACTAATAAAAGGAGAAAAAACACCACACATTGTTACTGAACAAATGGTTGAAGAAATGAAACCCGGTTCAGTGATAATTGATGTTTCTATTGATCAGGGCGGATGCATTGAAACAAGTAGGATAACTACCTTGTCTGATCCTGTCTTTGAGAAACACGGTGTTATTCATTACTGTGTTCCTAATATGCCTGCGATTGTTTCAAGAACAGCAAGTTACGGGCTTAACAATGCTTCTATTAATTTTATATTGGATATTGCAAATAACGGTTTGGATAATATTTTAATGGGAAACTCCGGTTTAGCACGCGGTGTTTGTACCTACAAAGGGTTTTGTACAAAAGAAATTCTATCCGATACCTTTGATGTTGAGTACAGACCGTTAAGAATTTTTTCGACTAATTAAATAATTAATTTGTAATTATTTATTGATATGTAATTGGATTTATATTTATGACTATAACTGAAAATATTAAAACAAATAGTTTTTCAACAAACTTGATAAAACTTTATAAGAACAAAGTTGTTTCAGCAGAAGATGCCGTTAAGATTATAAAATCGGGTGATAGTTTAATTGTACAACCCGGCTGTGCCGTTCCCCTAAAATTAATTGATGCAATGGTGGAAAGAAAAAACGAGTTGTTCGATGTTAATATATATCACGTACTCGTTGTAGGCGATCTGCCTTATACAAAACCCGGAATGGAAAAGCATTTTAAACACAAAGCTTTTTTTATGGGTAAAAATACACGCACTGCAATAAACGAAGGCAGAGCGGAGTTCATACCGATTTTCTTATCCGAAGTTACTTTATTATTTAAGAAAGGAAGACTTAAAGTAGACGTTGCTTTAATTCACGTATCACCGCCGGATGAACATGGGTTTTGCAGTTTTGGAGTTGATGTTGGAAATATAAAAACACCAACGGAACTTGCAAAAACAGTAATTGCTCAGGTAAATACTGAAATGCCGCGTTCACTTGGTGATAGTTTTATACACATAAATAAAATAGATTATATAGTTGAAAACAATGAACCGATAAAAGAACTTCCGCAGGTAGATCCAAACTCAAGCCCTGAAATTATAAAAATCTATGATATGATTGGGGAAAAGATTGCAAGTTTAATAGATGACGGATCAACTCTTCAAATGGGAATTGGAGCTATACCTGATTCAATGATGAAATACCTGATGCAGAAAAATGATTTGGGAATCCACACGGAAATGTTTTCCGACGGACTTGTAAACCTGGTTGAAATGGGAATAGTTAACGGAGAAAAAAAATCATTACACACCGGTAAAATAATTGTCGGTTTTGTTCTTGGCACAAAAAAGACATACGATTTTATCAACAATAACCCGGTAGTGGAATTCCACAGGCAGGAATATGTTAATGACCCGTTTGTAATTGCAAAAAACAATAAAATGATTGCCGTAAATTCTGCTATTGAAATTGACCTGACCGGACAGGTTTGTGCCGATTCAATAGGGACTAAATTATTCAGTGGTATTGGCGGGCAGGTTGATTTTGTTAGAGGTGCCGCTCACTCAGAAGGAGGAAAACCTATAATTGCTTTACCATCGGTAACAAAAGATGGAAAAATTTCAAGAATAGTTCCGATGTTAAATCCCGGTGCAGGGGTTGTAACATCAAGAGGGGACGTTCATTATGTGGTTACGGAATATGGTATTGCTTATCTTTTTGGAAAAAGCATACAAGAAAGAGCAAGAGCATTGATAGAAATT
>DRJC01000125.1 GCA_011052365.1 Ignavibacteria bacterium | reverse complement strand
TTTACCCAATTGTAACGGGATGCTTCATATTTAAATCCGCTTTCAGCCGGAGTTTCTTCCTCATCTTCCAAAGAAGCTTTTGGTTTGTTGACTCTCATTATCGTCGGCACATCTAAATCATCCTGATCAACATCGGGAGAATTTAAAAAATTAAAACCGCCTCTAAAAGTTTCTTTCTCTTTATCTTCAGTTTTCTTATATGCCGGTTTTGCCCTGGCGGAATCGAACCCTGTTGCAATAACAGTATAAGATACATAGTCATTCATTTCATCATTCCTAACACAACCGAATATAACATTTGCTTCTTCGCCTGCAGCTTCAAATATTACATTATTACCTTCATTTATTTCTTGCATCGTAAGGTTATTTGAACCCGTAACATTAAGAAGAATACTTTTAGCACCTTTTATATTTAAGCCTTCCAACAAGGGACTTGAGATAGCTTTTTGTGCAGCTTCTATTGCCCTGTTTTCACCGCTTGCTATTCCGCATCCCATTAATGCTTCACCGCTCTGGTTCATAACAGATCTTACATCGGCAAAATCAACATTGATTCTTCCTTCAACCGTAATTATATCGGCTATGCCTCTTGTGGCTTCATAAAGAACTTCGTTGGGTTTATCAAAAGCATCAAATGCATTTACATTGGCATCAAGTATATTTAGCAGTCTTTCATTTGGTATAACTATCAAACTGTCAACATATTGTCTTAAATCTTGAATACCCTGTTCTGCATTAAGCATACGCTTTTTACCTTCCCACTTGAAAGGTTTTGTAACAATGCCAACAACTAATGCACCGGTAGTTTGAGCAATTGATGCAATAACAGGGGCACCCCCGGTACCTGTTCCTCCGCCCATACCGGCGGTTATAAAAACCATATCACTTCCGGCAAGTATTTCTGCAATTTTTTCCCTGTCTTCTTCTACTGATTTACGTCCTACATTAGGATCAGCTCCGGCACCAAGTCCCCTTGTAATATTAGTACCGACTTGTATTTTATGTGTAGCACTGCTATTGTTTAATACCTGAACATCCGTATTAACTGCAATATATTCCACACCGGTTAATCCTCTATTAATCATGCTTTCAATGGCGTTGCATCCGCCGCCGCCAACACCTACTACTTTTAGTATAGCCGACATGGGTTTGTCTCTATCTATGGTTGCAAATTTCAACATAATGTTACCTCCGTAATATTATTAAATTATAATTCATCAAAAAATTGTTGTACTCTTTTTACGTAAAATGAAATTGTCTTCATTCCTTTTTTGCGTTTTGATTTTATTAAACCTTGATATTCACTCGATGTGCCGCCTGGAATGCCTCTTATTAGTCCTGCTACTGTTGCAAATTCCGGGCTTTCAATTTCGCTCGATAAACCTGCACCCAAATCCTGGGGAACACCTATTCTAACCGGTAGTCCCAAAACTTCTTGTGCTAATTCGGTACATCCTTTTAAAAGCGAACCTCCACCTGTTAAAACCACACCTGCTTTAATTTTCTGTTTATAACCTACATTACGCATTTCGTTATCTATTAAAATGAAAAGCTCTCTCATTCTAAGGCTAATAATTTGTGTCAGCAGTGTTATTGGAATCCTGGTATTACCTCTTGCACCTACACCTTTTATTAAAATATCTTCATCTTTTATAATTGCGTTTTCAGTTGCATAGCCGTAATCTTTTTTCAACATTTCTGCTTGACTCGAAACTATGCCCAGGGATTCTCTTATATCATTAGTAACCTGGTTACCGGCAATACCAATAACTTTTGTGTGCTTTATTGATTTATTATGGAATATTGCGATGTCTGTTGTACCTCCGCCAATATCTATTAAAGCCGTACCAAGGTCTTTTTCATTCTCTTCCAAAACAGATGAGCTGGAAGCAATCGGTTGTAAAACATAATTTTTCACTTCAAGCCCTGCTCTTTCAACCGACTTTCTTATGTTCATAATTGCAGGAACAGAAGCCAGTACAATATGGTTTGTTGCTTCCAATCTTGAACCTGACATTCCGATCGGGTTATCAATTCCGCTTTGATGGTCGATAGAGAATTCTTCAGGGATAATGTGAAGTATCTGCCTGTCTGAAGGAATGCGGATCGTTCTTACATCGGCTTCTAATCTTTCCAGGTCTTCCCTTGTTATTTCTTTATCTTCGTTATTGATTGTAACGTAATTCCTATGACGCATGCTTGTAATATGTTCACCGGCTACACCTACATTTACAACATTTACGTTTACGCCTGCCCTGTTTGAAGCAATAGAAACTGCTTCTTTAATTGCTTCGGCTGTTTTACCGATGTTGGCTACTAATCCCTTATTTAAACCCTCCGAAGGTGCAACACCGAATCCTAAAATATCCAGTACGCCGCTTTCCAATTCTTCGGCAATAACTGCACAGACCTTTGTTGTACCAAGGTCTAAACCAGCTATATAATTATTTTTTTTCATTGTTTATAACCTATTTTTTCTAATTTGCCCACATAAATATTATCAGCAAATCTTAAGTCAATGTAACTACTGTTGTTTACCAACATCTCACCTTTTAACAGACCCGGCCAAAGCATTTCCAAGTAAATAATTTTTCTTGCTGTTGCTCCCCTACCAAATATTACAGGCGGTTTAATACCTGAGAATGTTAATATTATATCTCCGCCGTTTCTCAAATTTATTTCCGAAAGATTTAACAACATTTTTCTATCTGTATACCTAATTGCATCTATTATCCTTAGCGCATCCGAAAGCTCATTCGATTTTATTATTGTACCGGGTTTTACATCATTTATATTTTTCGGATTGCTTATTATCGGTATTGATGAAAATCTTGAATTGGATAAAATCGGCAACACTTCGGATTGATTTGTTAAAAATAAGGGTTCACCTTTGCTTAATAATATTGCGGTAATTTTTTTCTCTCTTATATTTACTTGAGCTTTTCCATCTCCAAGAAATTCAATGTCGGCGTTTTCCACGTAAGGATGTTTTAACACTCTATCTTTTAAAATTGAAAGATTAAAAGTTTGAGCCGGTTTTGTCCCGTTGTTACGAATAAATTTTTCGTATTCCTTAGATGACATCAACTTGTTGCCTGTTATTTCCATCACTTTAATATTACCTCCTGTTTTTTTCTGCGGGTTAAACAGAATAAGCAGAATGATTGCCAATGATAAAAAAGTGAAAAGAATAACTGAGAATATTTTTTTCTTGTTTTCATACATTTAATTTTTACTGTTAAGAATTTCGACAAACTTATCGCCGTATTTCCAGATATCACCGGCTCCCATAGTTACGATAATGTCGCCGTTTTCTTTAATCTTATTTAATAATTCAGGCACATCATTTTTATTTTGAACGTATATTACATTTGTGTGTCCCAGTTCTTTCAACGCATCGGATATTAATTTTCCCGACACACCTTCAATCGGTTCTTCTCTTGCCGGGTAAACATCCGTACAAATAAATAAATCGGTATCCATAAAAGATTTTGCAAACTCATTGTAAAAATCTCTTGTTCGTGTATATAAGTGGGGCTGAAATACAACTACCAACCTGTTATTCCACCCTTCTCTTATCCCCGAAAGTGTTGCACTTGTTTCGGTCGGGTGATGTGCATAATCATCAACAACAAGTATTTCTTTATTATATTTTACTTCAAATCTTCTATAAACACCTGTAAACTTTTCCAATGCTTTTTTTATCACATTAAATTCAACACCTAATTCCAACCCGGTGCAAACTGCAACAAGTGAGTTTTTTACGTTATACTTGCCGGGTATTTTTAAATTGATTCTCCCCAATTCTTTATCATTATAAATTGCCGTGTACGAACTGTTGAAAGTGTTATGCGTAATATCAACTGCTCTTAAATCAGCTTCTTGTGACAAACCGTAAGTAATAATTTTTTTGTTTAATTCAGGCATTATATTTTTTAATTCCGGTTCATCTATACAGAGAATCACAAAGCCGTAAAAAGGTACTTTGTTCGCAAACTCAATGAATGCGCATTTTATATCATTTAGGTCTTTGTACGTATCTAAATGTTCACTTTCCAAGGTTGTTAAAGCCGCAACCGTAGGAGTCAATTTCAAAAATGTTCTGTCAAATTCATCAGCTTCCACAACAATAAATTCACCCTGACCGAGACGGGCGTTTGTTCCACCCAACCCGCTTAGCTTACCACCGACAATAATTGTAGGGTCAATTCCGCCTTCGGTAAGTGTGAGTCCAACCATAGAAGTAGTAGTGGTTTTACCGTGTGTACCCGCAATGCCAATCCCGTATTTCATTCTCATACATTCGGCTAACATTTCGGCTCTTTTAATTATCGGGATATTTTTATCAGCAGCGGCTTTCACCTCGGGGTTATCAATTGTAACGGCAGACGAATAAACAAGTACGTCCGCATCTTTTACGTGTTCGGGTGAATGACCCTCATAAACAGTCATCCCCATATCACTTAATCTTTGTGTTACTTCGGTTAAATTTTTGTCCGAACCGGAAATTTCAAAACCTCGATTGAACAAAATTTCTGCAATTCCGCTCATTCCGATTCCGCCGATTCCAACAAAGTGAACTTTTTTAATATTCTTGAACATTATTCTTTATCAATTTCCTTTTGCAAATTTTGAATGCCGGTTAATAATTCATTTGAATTTTCATAATCATGAGGTCTTAATATTAGCGGTCGTTTCCTGCCTTTTATTTTTATAATAACAAATTTGAAAGCTTCTTTTCCCTTGTCGTTTTTTGAATTGGTTATTCTGATTGAGCTTATTTGATCGGTATTAAATTTCTTAGTTCTAAATCTATCGATAAACAAAATTTCGTTGTCCTTTATTTCCAAGTGACGATTTTTAAATATGTTATAAAGCAAACCGATTACAGAAATAAGCACAATAATTGCAAAGAAATGAATGATTGGATCTTCGGTTATTATCGTAAAGGAGCCTTCAATAAATTCACCGCGAACAACCACGTACAACACAAAAACTATAAAGTAAATTATTGTGGCTTGATAATAAAAAGCTACATTGTATTTAAACACTTTTTTGTTTTCTTTTTCGTTATTCATTCTTCTTCCGCCAATTTTATTGCACTTTCTGCAACAACCGATGCTGCTTCAGGTTTAGCTATCGTTAATGCTTTTGAACTTAATTCATCTAATTTATTGTTATCAAAAATTGATGATTCAATTACGCTCCACAATTCACTGTTTAATTTTAAATCTTCAACTAATAAGACTGCACCGTTGTCAAATAAATTTTTTGCATTTAAGTATTGATGATTTTCCGCAACGTTAGGTGAAGGGACTAAAATAGCCGGTACACCAAGTTTAAGAATTTCCGCAATTGTAATTCCCCCTGCTCTCGATAGAACAATATCACAAGCAGAATAAGCAAGACTCATATCATCAACAAAAGGCAATATTTTAATTTTTTCGGATGAATATTTTTTAAACTCATCTATGTAGTTTTTACCCGTCTGCCAGATTAATTGAATTCCCCTGTTGTTAAAATTATTTAAATTTTCAGCTACAGCTTTATTGATGGAAGCAGCACCCAAACTACCTCCTAAAATTAGGAGTGTTTTTTTATCCGGGGAAAGATTAAAACTTTTCAGTGCTTCATCTCTATCAACTCTCTGCAAATTTTCTCTTACAGGGTTGCCGGTATATTTTAATTTTTCATTCCGCTTAAAATATTTTTTTGAATCTTCAAAACTCAAATGGATCTCCCGTGCATATTTTTCGAGCAGACGGGTAGTCACACCCGGGTAAATATTCTGCTCAAGTAAAATTATTTTTGCGCCCATAACATTGGAACCGAAAATTGCAGGACCTGAAACGTAGCCGCCCGAACCTATAGCAACCTTGGGTCTAAATTTCATATTTATAATTATAGATTGTACAAGCGATATAATTAATTTTAAAGGGAATAAAATATTCTTCAGTGTAAATTTTCTGCTGAAACCGCTAACCCAAATCGACTTGAAATTAAAGCCGAGTTTTGGAACGACTTTTCCTTCTATTTTAGATCTTGTGCCTACAAACATAATTTCCGCTTCGGGTTTAATTGACATTATTTTTTGAGCTACTGCAACCGCCGGGAACAAATGACCGCCTGTTCCACCGCCTGCAAATAGAAATCTATATTTATTAGAACTTTGACTCACAATGTTATCCCATCCCGCCTGTTATTGAATTTGGATTCGTCAGCTAATCCATCAGTTGACGGATTATTTCCTTTTTGTGCAATAGAATTTGAAACCGCAATGTTCACTAAAATTCCAACTGAGATGGACATCAATATCATTGATGTGCCGCCGTAACTAATAAACGGTAAAGGCAGCCCTGTTGTTGGTATTAAACCGATTGCTACAGATGCATTAATTAAAGCATAAGTTAAAATTGAAAATGAAATTCCGAATGCCAGCATTTGTCCGAATCTATCCTTTGTTTTTTTTGCTATATAAAGACCGGCAATAAATAGAAACAGAAATGCAAGAAGAACAATTACCGCACCGATGAATCCCATTTCTTCACCCAAAATTGCAAATATAAAATCGCCGTAAGATTCCGGTAGAAATAAATTACTTTGACTGCTGTGACCGATTCCCACACCTGCTAATCCCCCGCTGCCCAGTCCGTACAAAGCCTGCTTAACTTGAAAATTAAGAACGGAACCATTTTGCATTGAACTGATAAACGACATTATCCTTTCACGCGAGTGTGCAAAAATCATCGCAACACTTCCCGCACTTATCAAAGTAAAAAAAGATGCTGAAACGATATGTGTAAATTTCGCCCCGCCGACAAATAGTATAACAAGAGAAATAAAGATTAAAAGTATTCCGTTACTAATGTTCGGTTCCAACAGAATTAAAACCGAAATAAGAATAACCCAAAAGAAAAGATAAGAAAAGCCCTCCCGGAAATTCTTTATCAGATCTCCTTTTTCTTCTAAAAGTTTTGCCAAATGAATAATCAAAGCAAGCTTGGCTATTTCTGCAGGTTGAAACGTTGAACCGAATATGCTTACCCATCTATCGGCACCTTTAACACTGTTACCGAATAAAAGTATAAAAACAAGTAATAAAGTAACAAGTATTAAAAACGGTTTACTGTATTCTTTATAAATTTCATAAGGTATAAATGAAAATGTTATCAATGCTACAATTCCGATAATTACTTTGCCGAAGTGTGAGTTAAACAGGTAAAACACATTTGAAAATTGTTGAATGCTGTATGTGCTGCTTGCTGTCATGACCATAACAAGCCCAAGCATAATTAATATGAAAGTCTCAAAAAATATTGTGATAGCTAATTTTTTCATTTATAATTTTTCAACAATTTTTTTAAACCGGTTTCCTCTATCTTCATAGTTTTCAAACATGTCAAAACTTGCACAAGCAGGAGACAATAAAACCACTTCACCTCTTTCTGCATTATCAAAGGCATTTGTTACAGCTTCTTTTAATGATGAATAAATTTTAACGCCTGTTTTACCGGAAAAAAATTCTTTGATTTTTTCCGATGACGAGCCGATTGCATAAACCTGTTTTACGTTTTTTTTCACCAACTCTTCAATCTGATTATAATCGTTCCCTTTATCCTGTCCGCCGAGAATTAAATGGATTGGTGTATCAAAACTTTTTAAAGCATACATAACCGAATCCACGTTTGTGGCTTTGGAATCATTTATAAATTTTACGCCGTTTATTTCCATTACTAATTCCAACCTGTGTTCCACTGCTTTAAATGTTCTTAAAGCTGATATCATTTTTTCATTATCAAGATTGAATATTTTTGCGGCTGTAATAACTGCCATTGCATTGGACCAATTATGTTCTCCTCTAAGTTGGATATCACCGGTACTGCATTCAAATTTTCCGATACCGTTTTCTTCATAATAAATATTTCTCCCGGCGAGATAACAACCATCGGTAAGTTTCCGGCTCAAAGAAAAACAATATGTTCTGCTCAGTTGATCCGTTACATTTTTCTGCAACTCCAAATCATCTTTATTGATTATCAAGTAATCTTCATTAGTTTGATTTTTGTAAACCCTTAATTTTGATTGAACATAGTTCTCTAATTTGTAATCATACCTATTTAAGTGATCGGGTGTAATATTCAGAATAATCGACACTTTGGGTTTAAACGATTCTATATAATCTAATTGAAAACTTGAAACTTCAAGGGAAACAAATTCATTTTCTTTTACATCAAGAGCTATATCCGAAAACGGATTTCCAATATTACCGGCAACGTACGTTTTTACACCGCAATGATTAAATAAATAACCGCATAAAGAAGTTGTTGTGGTCTTCCCATTCGTACCCGTAATTGCAATTATTTTACCCGCACAAAATCGAGAAGCCAATTCCACTTCGCTTATTATTTTTATTCCTTTCATCTTAGCGGTTTTTATTATTTGAGAGTCCGAAGGAACACCCGGGCTTACAACCATTAGACTGCAATCGTATGCTTTTTCAGAATGCCGTCCAAACTCAAATTCGATATTTATATTTTGTAATTCCGTCATAGATTTTTTTAACTTTTCCGAATCTCCCGAATCACTTACAAACGGTTCGCCGCCGAGTTTTTTTATAAGCTTTGCAGCAGCAACACCGCTTCTTACAGCACCAATCACAGATATTTTTTTACCTTTTAAATTCATCATCTAATCTTAAATGAAGCCAAACTTATTATTGCAAGAATAATTGCAATGATGTAAAACCTCGTTACAATTTTCGGTTCAGCCCATCCTTTCAACTCAAAATGATGATGAATGGGAGCCATTTTAAAAACTCTTTTTCCCTGTCCGTATTTCTTTTTTGTGTATTTGAAATAAACCCTTTGAATTATTACCGATATGGTTTCCAAAAAAAAGACACCTCCTAAAATCGGGATAAGCAATTCTTTTTTTATCAGCACGGATAGAATTCCAAAAGCACCGCCCAAAGCCAGCGAACCCGTATCGCCCATAAAAATCTCTGCGGGATACGAATTGAACCAGAGGAAACCAAGCGAAGCACCGATTACAGCCGCAATAAATACTGTTAGTTCACCCGAACCGGGCTGGTAAATGATACTTAAATAATTTGCATAAATTGCGTTCCCGCTAATGTAGCTTATTACTGCAAGTGCAAGCATAACAATCGTAGAAATACCGATTGCCAATCCATCCAATCCATCCGTTAAGTTAACCGCATTTGAAGTTGCCGCAACAATAAAAATTACGGAAGGGATATAAAAATATGAAAGATCAAGATTTACATTTTTCAAAAACGGAACTGTTGTTAGTGT
>DRJC01000124.1 GCA_011052365.1 Ignavibacteria bacterium | reverse complement strand
TTTACCTCTTTTATAAGCCAAATCTATTATTGTTTTTAATGCTTTTGCATAAGTATAACCTGCTGCCTCCATAGACCTCATAAATCCTGCTCCTTCGGTTAAATCAGGATTGGGGTTTACTTCAAGTACAAATAATTCATTGTTTTCTGAAAGGCGCATATCTACTCTTGCATAGTCTCTGCATTGCATAGTTTTAAAAGCTTTTATAGCAATCTTTTTAGCATTGTTCTCAATTGTTTTGGGAAGTATCGCAGGACAAACAGGTATTGTTTTATGATACGCTTCATTGTGAGGTTCCCATTTTGCTTCATAGCTTACAATATTATATAAGTGTTCCGGCATAGTGCTGAAATCAATTTCACTTATCGGTAAAGCTCGTGGTTTTTCGTCACCTAATATTGCAAGATTTAATTCCCTGCCCTCTATATATTCTTCAACCAATGCCGGTTGTTCATAATATTCCAAGACATAATTTATACGCTCGATTAATAACACATCATTAGTTACAATAGAATTATTTTCTATCCCTGCGCTTGCATCTTCTAAGGCAGGCTTAACTATTACAGGGTAATTTAATGAATGGTTTATTTCATTAATAGGTAAATCAGTAACAAAAAATGCAGGTGTATTAACCCCAACTTCATTTAACATTCTTTTTGTTAATATTTTACTTTGACAATTAGCAAGAGCTAAAGCAGGTGCCCCTGTATAAGGGATACCGAGTAATTCCAACAATCCGACCATATTCATTTCCAAAGTAGGGTCATCATTAAATAATTCGATAAAATTAAAAATTACATCCGGTTGGTTTTCTTTTATGTCGTTAAGGAATAAATATATATCGTCTTTAATATTAAGTGCGTATGAACTAAAACCGATTCTTTTAAGTTTTCTTGAAATTATTTCATACTCCTCCATCGGCGTAAGATCATCAATTTCAAAATAGGGAACAAAATCCTGTTCCTCTATAAATTCATCATCGGTCTTTTTATAAATGCTCGGATCGGCTTCGTTATAGACTACAGCAACTTTCAATCTTTTTTTCATATTAAAAATAAATTTATAAAAAAAACCACTTAAAAAAATTTCTTTGATGTTTTAATTCCATTCATTGTTTAAATTAAAACAAAAAGATTTTTTATCTATGAGTTTTTATCCTCAACCATTTAAATATCAATGCGGACCGTTTGCATTAAAATATGCCTTGGTTATGCTCGGCCTGTTTGTTAACGAAAAAGAAATAGCAAAAAAAGCCGGAAGCACTTGGTGGTATGGAACAGATGAAATCGGTCTTGCAAAAGCCGCTAAACACTTTAAATGCAGAATGAAATATTTTAAGGGGAAAACAAAGTTAGATGGTGTTAATATATTAAAAAAACATCTAAGAGCAGGTTATCCTTGTATACTAAGCGTTGATAACTGGGAACATTGGATAACAGTTATTTATTACCAAAAGAAAAAGTTTATTGTTGTTGACAGCGCTGTTGATAATGTTATTATTATATCTTCAGTAACAAAACTTTTAAAAAGATGGAAGTATATTGACAATGATTCGGGCAATATTAGTTATGACGGTTACGCATTAATACCAAAATTTAGGACATACACAAAAGCAAAATTTAATCTTGAAAAAGCTAAATTTTTAATGCGTAAAAACAACAAGCAACTCGCTGAAAATTGGGATTACTATTTTAATGATCTAATTACCATTTGCCGTCCAAGAGTAACACAAGCTTATTATATTATTTCATTTAAAGAATTTTTAAGACGAAACGGAAAACTAATAGTTAACCAGGTCGCTGATTGGCATGGTTCACCCACTTATGCCGAGTTGAATAAAATTTTAAAACAAATGACATTTGTTGCCGATGTGTATGATTTAGTTATTCACACACACGAAGAAAAAAAAGCAATTATTGATCTTTCATCAATATTAATGATGTATGCTTGCGGCAAATACGGCATGACAAAAATCTATCAATAAATAAAAGTTAAAACTATGATAAAAAGAAATGAAAAAATCTTAAAAAGAAAAAACACTGCGCTACTGATAATTGATATTCAGGAAAGAATATTGGGTGTTATGCAAAACCCGGAGGGGGTTGTTACCAACACGGTTAAATTAATTAACGGATTCAAAATATTAAACACACCTATTTACTACACAGAACAATATCCAAAAGGTTTGGGTGAAACCGAAGCCACAATTAAGAATGCACTTGGTGAAGCAAAAGCAATTCAAAAATTAAGTTTTAGTTGTTCGGGTGCAGGTAATCTTTTTGATGAACTCAAAGAAAAAGAAATAACTCAAATTGCTATTACAGGCATTGAGACTCACGTTTGTGTACAGCAAACCGTATTAGATTTACTGGCAAATGATTTTCAAGTTGATTTAGCGGCTGATGCCGTATCATCAAGAAATAGTTTTGATTATGAAACCGCACTAAATAGAATGAGACAAAACGGCGCCGAAGTAACTACCACTGAGGCTATCCTTTTTGAATTACTTGAAGTATGCGGAACAGAAGAGTTTAAACAAATTTCTAAAATTGTAAAATAATTTTATTTGTTTTATTCACATCAATCTCTTAAATTAAATTATGTCTCAACTCCGGAAAATAAATTAGCGTTAATCTCGTTAATATTTAATTAAATAAAACCAACTATCATAGGAGTAGCACGATGAAACAACTAACAACTACGGTCGCAAGAATAATGTTTGCGATTCCTTTTCTTGTTTTCGGTTTAATACACTTTATGAAGGGGAGCCAAATGGTGGGTTATGTACCCTCCTTTATACCAGGGGGAGTTTTTTGGGTATACTTAGTTGGTCTTGCATTAATTGCGGCTGCGGTAAGCATTATAATTCAAAAGAAAGCAAAGCTTGCCTGCCTGTTGTTAGCCATACTTCTAATGATTTTTGTTTTAACAATCCACCTTCCGGGATTGTTTAATGATAACCCAATGCAAGCACAACTTTCTATGACTATGTTGCTTAAAGATTTTGCACTTTCGGGTGCAGCGTTATTCTTTTCGGGTTCATTTGCCGACTAATTGTTTTTAAAGGAGGAGGATATATCCTTCTCCTAATTTTACACTTCTAATTTTTATGACTTCTATAAAAAAAACTTATTGCCAATTCTATTTTGCTTTTATAATATTTTTACTTATTCCTTTTTCATCCTTTTCACAAATTAAAATTAAAGCCGTCGGTGATATTATGCTTGGTTCCGTTACACCCAAAACAGTTTTACCTGCTGACAGCGGAAAAATATTTGTAAAAAGTATTTCCGGTTATTTAAATGATGCGGATATTGTGTTCGGTAATTTTGAAGGGACTTTCATTTTGGATGGTTTTCAGCCAAAGAAATGTTCCGAACCGGCAAGAACAAAGGAAAGGTGTTTTGAATTCGGAATGCCTGATTATTTAGCACCAATTATAAGTAAACTTCATATTAATGTATTAAATCTCGATAATAATCATTCAAATGATTACGGAAAAGAGGGTTCTGATTTTACACAAAACAAATTAAAAGAATTGAAT
>DRJC01000123.1 GCA_011052365.1 Ignavibacteria bacterium | reverse complement strand
TATTGAAACATAGCCTGTGCCTGCAAGTCTTCCGTGAGAAAATAACCATTGAAGATTTTTTAGTACATTTATGCTTCTGTCGGATTGTACAAAAACACGGTCAACAAAATCCGGTCCCGGTAAATTAAGCTGTTCTTTCGGAAACTTTGCCTTGTAATTTAAAAGATCGTCGGCTTTATCGCCTAACAGTTCTGTAATTTTATCAATCATTATTCGTCCCTCTTTCATTTAAATTTATAATATAAGGTGAAATTTAATCATTCCTGAAAATAATAAAAAATTATTCTTTTGTTGATTGGATATGGTCAAAAATATTTACGGCATGATTTATTGAATTCTCAATAAAATATTTACCGGTGTTCATTCCTCCACAAACTACGCCTGCTAAATAAACACCTTTAGTATTAGTTTCAAAATTACTTTCATCAAGCTGTGGAACTAAATTTATATCATCACTGATATCTATTCCCATCATTTAAAAAAATTAAAATCAGGATGATAATCGGTTATTGCAAGTACAAAATCATTTTTATTCATTGGATAATTTCTCCCCATTATTTGAATAAATTTTATTTGCCTTCTTCGCAGCAATAACAATTCCCTTTATCATTGATGAACTAAATCCGTTATGTTCCATTTCATTGAGGCCTGAAATAGTAATTCCTTGCGGAGTAGTAACTTTATCAATCTCACTTTCAGGATGTTTTCCTCCTTTAATAAGCATTGCAGCGGCACCTTTTGCTGTTTGTGCTGCCATGAACAAAGCTTCTTCGGAATGAAAACCTATTTCGATACCACCCTGCGAAGCAGCACGTACAGCACGCAAAAAAAATGCTAATCCACATGCACATAACGCTGTTGCAGAACCCATCAAATCTTCACTTATCTCTATCGTTTGTCCAACCGCATTGAATATTTTTTTTGTTAGTTCTATTGCTTCGTTATCCGCATCTTCAGCAGCAATACAAGTCATAGATTCACTTATAGCTATTGCCGTATTGGGCATAACTCTAATGACGGAAACGGAAACATTAAGTTTACTTTTGATCTGTTTAATACATGCACCTGAAACGACAGAAATTATTATATGTTCTTCAGTCACTACATCCTTAATTTCATTTAACAATCTGTTCAACTGATGGGGGGTAACTGCCAAAATGATAATTCTATTTTTCCTCACCGCCTCTTTATTGTCGTTTAATGCATTAAATCCTTCTTTGTTTAATTCATCAATAAATTTTTTTCCTTTCCTTGTTACTGTTAAATCTTCAGGCTTTAACATCTTAGCATTCACCAATCCATAACCAATTGCAGAGCCTATATTGCCAAATCCCAATATTGATATTTTCATTTTATTACTAAACATGTTATTCCTTATTATTAAACTTTTAAAGTCTCACCTTCTGACTTTGCAATAATTACTGCGCCACACGAATCACTCCACACATTAACTGCAGTCCTACCCATATCTAAAATTCTATCCACAGCTAAAATAAGACCCACACCTTCCAAAGGAAGACCAACTGCAGAAAGAATTACAGTAATCATAACCAAACCGGCCATTGGAATACCTGCTGCGCCAATTGATGCAAGCAGTGCAGTAAAGACAACCACCAACTGCTGAACAAAAGACAAATCAATTCCATAAGCTTGCGCTATAAACATAGCAGCTACGAGTTCATACAAAGCAGTGCCGTCCATATTTATAGTAGCGCCCAAAGGTAAAATAAAACTTGTTATTTTATTAGAAACTCCCGCATTGTTTTCAACGGCATCCATAGTTAAGGGAAGAGTTGCAGAAGAAGATGATGTGGAAAATGCAGTTAAAAGTGGCGTTGTCATAGATTTAAAATGAAGCCACGGATCTACTTTCCCAACAAATTTAAGCAACAGTGGAAGAGTAACCAATGAATGAAAACCCAAGCCTAATGATACCGCAGCCATATATATACCAAGTCTCTGAACAATTCCCCACAATGCTTGTTTGTCTCCAGCCTGATCTGCAACAACAGCCGCTACAATTCCAAATATTCCGATCGGTGTAAACTTTATTACAAAAGCGGTGACATTCATCATTAATTCAAATCCCCCGTTAAATAAATTTGCCAGTGGATCACGATAAATGATTTTAAGTTTTGTAATAAAATACCCGATAAGAATAGAAAAGAAAATAATTGCAAGCATATCCCCCGTAGAAAGTGCACTAATAATATTTGTGGGAACTAAACGAAGGAGAATATTTCCCAAGCTATCGGAAACATTTGTTAGTTTGGTAACATTTTGAGTAAAACCAAGATTAGCACCTACACCGGGTTGAAGTAAGTTTACTAAAATTAATCCTGTAAAAATCGCGAATAAACTTGTAGTTATGTAATAGGCAAAAGTTTTTAATCCGAGTCTTCCAAGGTTCTGTGCATCACCGATATTTATAATTCCGGATGTAATGGAAGTAAAAATAAGAGGGACAATTAACATTTTTAATGCACGTAAAAATAAGTCCCCGGACCATGCTACATAACTCACATAATCAGTAAAAAACATACCGTATAAAACGCCGAGGAACAAACCGATTAATATTTGCCAGTGTAATTTTAGTTTAAACATATCAACCTGTAATTTTATTGCTTGAATATTGACTTATGAATGAGCCTACTCTAAAAAGTTATGTTCAGTAATAATATAATTTAATTGTAGTTCAAAATCGAACTTTAAATTCCTATAATTGACCTTTTTAGACCTGCCTATGTCGAAACGACTTCGTGCAGACAGGTTCGGCTCATAAATATAACAATTTTTTTTTATTACAATAAATTTTTAAGAATTTCATCGCAGACTGCATAACCGTGTTTAGTTAATTTTATTGATTGGGAATTATTTTCCGCAAAATTATTTTCAATTAGTTTTGAAAAATAACCTTCTTTTTCTTTCAGCCACTCACCACCGAATTTTTCCCTGAATTCATTTTTCTTCAGTCCGCTGCTTCTTAAAGAAAGCATAACATATTCGTTTAACTTTTGCTCTTTCGTTAAGACTTCATAATTCCTTACAGCCGAACCGTAATTATTAATTTCTGAAATATACTTTTTTAAGCTTGAAAAATTCCACCATCGCTTTCCGTTCACAAAGGAATGAGCGGCTGTACCGAAACTTAAGTAATCCTGATAATGCCAGTAAGCATTGTTGTGCCTACACTCAAAACCGTCTTTGCAGAAATTAGAAACTTCATATTGTTTAAAACCTTGCCCTGTAAGAAAATCAATAGTAAAAGAATAAAGACCGGCATCGTAATCTGAGTCATGCAGTGTTACTTTTCCGTCAAGAACCATTTTATTTAAAATTGTTCCGCGTTCAAGTATTAAACTATATGCGGATAAATGAGTTATCGGAAGTGAAACAGCTTGCTTAAGATTATTTATCCAAATCTCTTTTGTTTGTTTCGGTAGGTTAAAAATTAAATCAATACTTATATTTTTAAAGCCGGCATTATTAGCATCTTCAACCGTTTTAACAGCAGCATCTTTTGAATGTATACGCGTTAAAAATTTTAATTCATCTTCATTAAATGACTGGACACCTATACTGATTCTGTTAAAACCTATGTTCTTAAATTCTTTTAATTTTTCAAAACTTATCGTACCGGGATTTGTTTCTATTGTTGTTTCAACATCATCGGCAACGGTAAAAAATTTATTAATCTGATTCAGAATTTCATTTAAATAATCTGCATCCATTAATGAAGGGGTTCCGCCGCCAAAAAAAATCGAAGTTATTATCCTATCTTTCGAAAATTCTTTCGAATAAGTTTCAATCTCTTTTTTTAATGCCGATAAAAAAGGTTTGATGTTATCGGTTGTTATTATTGAGTAAAAATCACAATAAATACATTTATGCTTGCAGAAAGGAATGTGGATGTAGAGTGCTGTTTGTTTCATGTATATTTAT
>DRJC01000122.1 GCA_011052365.1 Ignavibacteria bacterium | reverse complement strand
AATTTTTTATGCTTAAAAACCCTAAATATTTTTCTATAATAATATTAACTACTCTCTCTTTAATATGGGGCAGCTCTTTTATTTTGATAAAGAAATCCTTGATAGGTTTTTCTTCAGGTCAAGTGGCTTCACTAAGAATAATTTTTGCTTTTATAGTTCTTTTTCCTGTGGCATTGCCAAGACTAAAAAAAATAACTTTAAAACAATATAAATTTCTTTTTCTTGTTGGACTTACGGCAAATCTCTTGCCTGCTTTTCTTTTTGCTAAAGCTGAAACAGGTCTTGAAAGCGGGTTGACCGGTGTACTTAATTCCTTAACTCCAATGTTTACACTTATTGTCGGGCTAATTGCCTTTAATGGTAAACTGCGTAAGGGTGAACTAATAGGTTTAATTATCGGACTTATCGGCTCGGCAGGATTAAGTTTTGTAAGTTCATCAGGTGAACTAAGCTCTATGAATTTTTACGCATTATTTGTTGTAGCTGCAACTATCTGTTACGGAATTAGTGCCAATATTATTAAAGTTCATTTAAATGATTTCAACCCGAAAATGCTTACCTCGGTTTCAATTTTTACAATTGCTCCGTTTGCGATTATATATCTTTTCACAACAGATTTTTTTACACATTTTCAAAACACAAGTGAAACGTGGACATCACTCGGTGCAGTTTTCATTTTGGGTGCTGTAGGAACCGCTTTTGCACTGATTCTATTTAACAGGTTAATACAAACCACATCCGCTGTTTCAGCAACTTCCGTAACTTACTTAATTCCTATCATTGCAATATTGTGGGGTATAATTGACGGTGAAGCCTTCTTCCCTTTACATTTATTGGGAATAGTATTAATTATTATTGGGGTTTACTTTGTAACGAAGGCTAACACTAAAGTTAAAAAGGAAAATTAATTTATCTTATTCAAAGTGATCCGGAACCTAAAACAAATAATAATTTTTAATAAAATGAGTCGAATCTAAAAAGGTCAATTATAGTAAATTAAGTCTGGATTATAAGCTGAAATTAAATGATATTTTTGATCCGTTAGCTAACGGATACCTTTTTAGAGTAGACTCATAAAATTAAGAGCTAATACATCATAAGAAAGAATGAATGTATGAATGATTGTGTGTATGTGATTTTTTTCATTTACTCATCCAGCCATTCTCACAGAGTCCTTCGGACAACCATTCTTTTTAAACTGTATTTATTATTTTAAATCTTTTGCCAAAACATACACGAATATTTCTGATAAGATACTAATTACTATTTATCCAACCCTCGTCACAATTTCATTTACATTTTTTGATATATTTGGATTGATATTCTTTTATTAAATTTATTTACCCGGAGTAATAAATGCCTGCAACTACAAATGAACTTGACCAACAAGCAATAAACACTTTAAGATTTCTATCAGTCGATGCTATCCAAAAAGCAAACTCAGGTCACCCCGGAATGCCGATGGGTTGTGCACCGATTGCATATACTCTCTACAGTAATTTTATGAATCACAATCCCAAAAATCCTAAATGGTTAAACCGGGACAGGTTTATTCTTTCCGCCGGACACGGAAGCATGCTTTTGTACGGAATACTTCACTTATGCGGATACGATGTTTCGATGGATGACTTAAAAAATTTCCGCCAGTGGAATAGCAAAACTCCCGGTCATCCCGAATTCGGACATACACCCGGTGTTGAAACAACCACAGGTCCTTTGGGACAGGGATTTGCCAATGCAGTGGGAATGGCAATTGCCGAAGAGCATTTGGCTGCACAATTCAACAAAGAAGAATATAAAATTTTAGATCATTTTATTTACGGTATTTGCAGCGACGGTGATTTGATGGAAGGACTTTCTCACGAAGCGGCTTCTATTGCAGGTCACTTAAAATTAGGTAAGTTGATCTTTTTATACGACAATAATCATATTTCAATTGACGGTTCAACATCACTAAGTTTTTCAGAAGATATTGAAAAAAGATTTTTGTCATACGAATGGCAGGCACTTAAGGTTGATGATGTTAACGATTTAGAAAAATTAAACGCAGCAATTACCGAAGCGCAGAACGAAACGGACAGACCCTCACTTATAATTTGCAACACGCATATCGGTTTCGGAAGTCCCAACAAACAGGATACCTCTGCTGTTCACGGCTCACCTTTGGGTGAAGAAGAAGTAAAGCTAACTAAAAAGAATTTAAACTGGCCCGAAGATAAAACCTTTTTTATTCCGGATGAAGTAACGGAATTATTTAAAACGGTAATTGACGAAGGAAATAAAAAAGAAGAAAAATGGAACGACCTTTTTGAAGAATATAAAAACAAATATCCCGAAGACGCAAAACTGTTTACCGATTTAATGAACGGAAACTATGGTGACGAATGGAAAAAACATTTGCCCCATTTTAATGCCGATGAAAAACCTATCGCTACAAGAAGTTCTTCCGGTAAAACTTTGAACGCAATTGCAGAAACACTACCGGCTTTGTTCGGGGGTTCTGCGGATCTGCATCCTTCGACAAATACTTATATGAATGATTACGGCAGCCTGTCTTCGGAAAATTACGGTGCAAGAAATATACACTACGGAATTAGAGAACACGGAATGGCAAGTATTTT
>DRJC01000121.1 GCA_011052365.1 Ignavibacteria bacterium | reverse complement strand
GCAGGAATTTTACTTGAGATAACTACCGAAAGTAACCGTGCAATATACACCGGAATTTTCGGTGCGTTCAATATTACAATTTCAGTTTTTCCGTTGTTAATAGGAATTTTAGTGATGAGTTTAGGATACATACCAATATTTATTACTGTAAGCTTGTTAAGTATCACTGCATTAATTTTTACAAACAAATTAGATTGTAAAACAAAAGCAGCCGATGAAATTAAATAAAACTGTATACTCTAAATTAATAACTTACCTTACTTAAAAAAAGAGATGTCATCTCTTTACTACTAAAATATTAAGAGGTCATATCACCGTACAGTGTTGATTTATCTTCTGCACTTAATTCATACTCGTGCGAATAATCGGGGTGAGTGAAAGTTAATTTTATCACCGAAGAAGCACTGCTAAACTCTTCAACATCTTCAGGGGTTAAATTAAATTTGACATATTGCACGGAACTTAATTGTTCCGGTGAACCTTGTCTCGAATCAAATTGTGCGGGGATATTTTTATTGTTGACCGTTATAAAAGTATGTTCCGGTAAATTTATAATACTTTGCAGAAATTTTGTTCTCTTCGGCTTATCGTCAATTGCAATAAACATTGAAGCGGAAAGTTGGTTTGCACCGGGAATGAGTTCATTATATGCATTTATTTCTTTCATTATATCATCGTCGTTTACAATTCTTTCGGCTCGCATCATCTCTTCTACTTGGTAGTACATCGTATCGTAGTTTTCAAATAAATAGGTGATAAACGGTCCAACGTGCAGACGCCTTAAGTCCTTTATTCCCATAATTCTTTTTCTAAATTCCGGTCTTATTTTTTCATATTCAGCAATGTTTAAAATTTCACTTAGGGTGATCTTCTTCATTTTAAAATTTCTCCGTCATTTTTTTCATTTATTATTTTGTTTGGAAAACCATCCGGCTTATATGCTTTAGCCAAAACTTGTATAGGATGTAATACGGTTTCGCCGGTGCCTTGTTTAAGTTGAATAGCTGCCAACGGGCAATCCGATGCAACAATATCGTGTTCACTGCCGGTAATTTTTTCAAATGCTTTGCTTCCGATCTTCATAGAATTTTCAAAATTATCTTTCATCATCGACCATGTGCCGTCGTGTCCGCTGCATTCTTCTACTAATGTAAAAGAAGTTCCCGGAATTAGGCGCATCATATCCCTGGAGCGGTAACCTATATTTTGTGCACGTAAGTGGCACGCCACGTGGTAAGTAATTTTACCCGGTGTAGAACTGAATTCACGATTAAATTTTTGTTCTCTTTTAAGTGTGAACAGATATTCGTTTAAATCAAAAACAGACTTTTTAAAATTTTCTAATTTTTCTTTTTCAAATTCGTTTTTTAATAGTTGTGGATATTCATCCTTCATTGTTAGACTGCAAGTCGGATTCAGAACAACAATTTTATATCCTTTAACAACGTAGGGGAATAAGGTGTTAAAATTTTGCAATGCTTGTGATTTTGCAAATTTAGTGTCGCCCTTTTCAAGTGCCGGCATACCGCAGCAGTTCATATCAGGTACTTCAATTTTAATTTTATTTTTGTGCAGGACAAACACGGTATCCTTTGCTATTTCGGTATTGTTGAAATTACCGAAGCAGGTATGAAATAAAATTACTTTATCAACACATTCTTCATCGCTTGTATAAAATTTGTTTTTGTTTTTTCCGAACCAATTACAGAAAGTCTGAATAGCAAATTCAGGCAAATCTTTTTTGCGGTGTATACCGGCAGTCTTTTCCATAAGGGTTCTGTTCAGGGAATTTTTATTTGCCCAATTTGAAAACGGTGCGGTAAAATTACCAATCTTCCCGATGAGGTCAGGATTGCTCATAATTTTTTGGTTTATCGGTAGTCCTTTTTCTTTAACTTTTTGTGCCCTGTATCTTAAAATAAGCCTTGGGAAATCAAGATTAAATTCGTGCCCGTCGGCTTTTGTATAAGGACATTTGAAATAGCAAATTTTACATTGGAAACAAGAATCATTAATATCTCCAATTTGGTCTTCGGTTAACTGCGTAGCTTTAATATTGTTGTTATCAATAAAATTAAACAACTTGGGAAAAGAGTCGCAATATTTAAAGCACAAACGGCAACTGCTGCAAATTTCAAATGTACGATCTATTTCATCTCTTAAAGCCGATTTATCCCAATACTTTTCTTCTGTGTAATCGTAACTTAAACTATCGGTAGGTGTAAATTTTATATTGCCCATAACTGTATAAGTAAAATGAAAAATTTAATATTTTTAGTTTTAATTAAAATGAAACAGGGGCGGATAAAATATTATCAGCCCCGGTAACGTAACTTGGCTAAGCCGGAACTCAAAAACAAATAATAATTTTTAACAAAATTAAGAGCTAATACATCATAAGAAAGTATGAAGGTACGATTGAATGTGTATGTGAAAGTTTTTTTTCTTTTCATTCATCCATTCAATCATTCTTTTTAAACTATAGTTACTATTTTAAATCTTTTGTCAAAAAATACACGAATATTTCTGATAAGATGCTTATTATTCTATTTCTTTTAATCCTTCTTCAAAACGACCGGCGTGTGATTTCTCTGCTTTAGCCAGGGTTTCAAACCAGTCTGCTATTTCGTTAAACTCTTCCTCTCTTGCGGTTTTTGCCATGCCGGGATACATATCGGTGTATTCGTGTGTTTCACCTGCAACAGCAGATTTTAGATTGCTAAATGTATCACCGAACGGAAGATCGGTTGCAGGGTCGCCAACGTTTTTCAAATAGTCAAGGTGCCCGTGTGCGTGCCCGGTTTCACCTTCGGCGGTGTCTCTGAACAAACCTGCTATATCCGGAAATCCTTCTATATCTGCTTGTTTAGCAAAATATGTGTAACGCCTGTTTGCCATCGATTCTCCGGCAAAAGCATCTTTCAGGTTTATATATGTTTTACTTGATTTTAATTCAGCCATAATAAAGCCTCCTATGTTGTGTTGATTGTTCAAATAAATTATAAATCAGTTAAAATTTTGAATTAATACAATACAACAAAACAATTTCCGTACCAAAGGAATGTTTCCGGTTAACTCAATAAATTATAAGAACTTATAAAAGATAAATTATAAATCGTATTGTAAATCTAACGAAATAAAGTTATATTAGACAATGAAATATCGTTACACCTATATTCAGTTATAATTAAAAGATATAATATGCAGGAATTTAAGATCACAAACACGCCGATGTTAAGTCCGGATAGAACAATGGAAATTGTTTTGGACGCAATAAATGATGTAATTGATTATGAACTTGCAGTAGTTTTAAGTTTAGAGGCGGACGACATTTTAAAAGTAAAGAAAGCCCGTGGTCCGCTTTATACACCTCGTTTAAAAGACTTTACAATATCGTTAAAAGACAGAAGTGACATTGCCGAAATAATAAGACAAGGTGATGTATATCTTTTTAAAGATAATTTAGAGAAAAATATTATTCACGTAGATACCTATGCCGAAATATTAAACCTGCCCGCGGGTCATTCGTGTCTGTTGGCTCCTCTACATATTGAAGGGAGTTTGTTGGGACTTTTAACATTGGATCATCGCAGCTGTAATATGTTCACACCCGAAATTGTAAGACTTACAAAAATTTTATCGAGAATAATTGCATTAGCTTTGGCTCAGTCATCCGCCGCTGATTTTTTAGTTAAAGAAAGAGACGCTTTGGTTGTTGAAAGAAACACACTTTTACAGGGCGTGCACGGTTCATTGGAAGATCTAATCGGCAACTCACCCAACTGGTTAGATGTACTCGAAAAAATAAAAATGGTATCTGCTACTGATACCTCTGTACTGATAAGCGGTGAGACCGGTACAGGCAAAGAAAAAGTAGCGCGGGCAATTCATTCTCTTTCACCGCGTGCACACCGACCTTTTATTGCTTTGAATTGTTCCGCACTTGTAAGCAGTTTAGTCGAGAGTGAATTGTTCGGTCACGAGCGAG
The DNA here is from genome assembly GCA_011052365.1 of Ignavibacteria bacterium. Classification (GTDB taxonomy): domain Bacteria; phylum Bacteroidota; class Ignavibacteria; order Ignavibacteriales; family Ignavibacteriaceae. Next base: position 5,044 of record DRJC01000121.1, on the reverse strand, counting down.
GCTCGTTTACCGGGGCGGTATCCCGCAGGAAGGGAAGGTTTGAATTAGCAAATACAGGCACCCTGTTTTTAGATGAAGTGGGCGATTTGCCGATGGAAGTTCAACCCAAGCTTTTGCGTGCTTTGCAGGAGGGAACTTTTGATAGAGTCGGTGGAGAGAAACCGGTTACCGCAGATGTGAGAATTATTTGTGCGACAAATGTGGATTTGGAAAAGGGTGTTAAAGAGGGACGCTTTAGGGAAGATTTATATTACCGGCTGAATGTTTTTCAGATCGACCTTCCGACTTTGAGGGAAAGGGGAGACGACGTTATTTTACTGACAAAATATTTCCTATCAATTTTTTCCAAGAAATTCGGGAATTCAAATTTACGTATTTCGCAAAATGCTCTTGAGGTTATTAGAAATAACCCTTGGAAAGGTAATGTAAGAGAATTACAAAACACTCTTGAACGTGCAGCAATTTTGGCTCATAATAAAATTATTGATGTTGAACACCTGATGCCGCAGAACATTCACAAGAAAAGAAAGATAGGAACGAATGCTGAAGATATAAAAGACGATAAACATCTGAACACTCTTAATTATGCAGTTAGAGAGCATATTGAAAAAGCCTTGGAAAAAACAAAAGGAAAAATTTACGGTAAGGACGGCGCAGCAAAAATTTTGGATATAAAACCCACAACACTGCAAAGTAAAATGAAAAAGCTGAATATTAAAAGATGAGAGTTTCCTGCATAAAATTAATCGTCCGTTAGTTTTTAAGAGCGGTATTGTTTTAATTCTCCAATAATATTTAAAAGTCTGTCTATATAATTATCAATTATTTCGGCGTTATCTGCGGGTACGTCGCCGTAACGTGTTAGTTTATCCGATTTACTGTCGATTAAAATCGTCCATAGATAACTTAGATTTGAATAAACCACCCTGTCTTCGGCAAGTTTTTGAGAACGAAGTTTTAGTGTTTCAAACATTTCATCATTTACTTCTTTTAACTTGTTGAGCTTTTTTAAAATTTCCTCTTTTTTTTCTTTGGAATAAACCGGCTCAATAATTTCGGCAGTATAAGTTTTGTGATTACCGTTGAGTAAAAGTTCAATTTCGCTTACTGTTTTTTCTATTGCCCGTGCCGTTACGGATAAACTTCTATTATGATTGCTAGATAATTGAATCTTATTATTCATTTATCTATCCGTTTATTTTTAAAATATTAAACATTTTTTCATCTATTTTATTTCTTTTGAGTTCAACAATCTAACGACCAAAGGTTTACTTTTTTTAGTTAATTAAACAGAGTTGTTCGGCAGCATGGATAAATATTAAACGTGAAGGCGTAAAGCCTCACGTTTCTACAAACCGATAAGAGTAGAATTAAAAGAAAAGTATTTTATTATTTCTTTATATAATTCCAATCCTTAGATTTTATGAAAACAATTTAAGAATTTAAGTCTTGTTTCATTTGCTCAAATTGTTCACGGTTGATCTCACCCCTGGCATAGCGATTTTTTAAGATATCCAAAGCACCTTCTTTATGTGGAAAAATATTTTGCTGCTTTCGATTATTATTGTTAACGATAGTTATCACCGCCCATATTACCCCTCCAATAATTACCAACCAAATAATTAAACCGAACCACATACCTCCACCGAAGCCAATTCCGTTCATCATGATATTTCCTCCTTTTGTTAAAATTCAAAATGTAATACCAAGTATAAATTACTATTTTTTTTAAATTGTCCAAAGAACATATGGTTTTTTCCACTCATAATAATACTTATTGGAGTAATCCAATAAGTTCATCGAAGTATTGCAAACCTATTGTAAATTTTCATCAAACACATAACTCTTCCATTCAATATTAACTTATTATTTTTTCTTTCCCATCATCCAGGCGTGACCTGCAGCCATGTCTATCTGCATTCCTATATTTTCTTCACCCACAAGCTTATTGTTCTTTCCCATCATACCTCCCATCATTCCCATTCCATTTCGATTGGACGAGTATTGCTTGCCACTTTTTAAAGATTGAACGTAATAATCAATAGCCCAAATATCTTTTGGTTTAAGAGAATTTTGAAATGGAGGCATCGGGGTACCTTCTATACCCGTTGCGATTACCAAATATAATCTTGAAGATGTGTTCGCTCTTTTTAAAGGACGCAACGTAAGATTAGCCGGTAAACTCGGGTTTTGTTTGTAATCTTTCAGTGACTTAGCAAGTACGCCGTCTCCTTTTCCGTCAGTACCGTGACACGTTGCACAATTACTTTGAAAAAGCTTTTTACCTTTTTCAAGAATGGTTCGGGACTTTTCAGGTGCACCGGGAACCTGTATTGGCTTTGCTGTTTTAATATTTTGTTTTGAAAAAGAAAGCACATATTCGGCTACGCTCTTCATCTGCTGATTGGACAACTGCCATTGCGGCAGCATAGACGTAGTCCTTACACCTAATTTCAATGTAGTGATTATATCGTCGGCGGTTGGCGGGGTGCCATAAGAAGTTGATTTGAATTTAAACATTCCTGAGGTGAAATCAGTTGGTTTAACTTTTAATCTATAAGCTTGTAGTCCTTGTCCGTTACCATTAATTCCATGACAAGCAACGCAATATTTACCGTAGATATCTTTTCCTTTTATTTTTGAAGAGGCATTGGTGTTATTTATATTTTTTAGTCCAATTTTGTTTTCTTGAGCCGTAGCGGAGTTATCTTGTGCTGAGCCTGTTATGTAAAGAAAAAGTAAAACGGAAATGAGTGCAACAGAAACGGATGTAACTATTAATATAGTTTTTTTTGTCAAATTCATTTGAACAACCTCCCATAGAAAATGAATAAAAATTTTAACTTATTAAAACCTGTAACGTAAAACCAATTACATATTGCCATTACTTTAATAACTTTTCAAATATAAATTTTATAACCGAGCCTGTATTTAAAATAACTATGTCCTTAATTATATTCCACTTTTAAAATTAGAAAGAGACGCGTGATTCTTAGTACCCACAGAGCTGTTAATTTTACTTTAGGGATAAATATTATTTCCATATTCTTTGCAGCCAATTGGATTACTGTTATAAAAACATAATTCTACAATTCATTTATGTGTAATAAAACGAAATATTTATCTTTTGTTTTCATTTATAAAACACCTTATTTGGATTTATACAATTTTAGGAAACTTTGGCAATCCTTTAAAGCATTTTCAACAATAAATGATTTCTTACTTTTTAATAAATTTCTTGCTCTGTAAAAATAATTTTCTCCACCGATTTTGCAAATTGATTTAATTGCAGCGGCTAATATAAATGGATCAAGATTTATTTTTATAAGGCTTTCTAATGAAGGCAATGCATCAAGAACTTTTAAATCTGCTAAAATATTTGCTGCTCTAATAACAGTTTCCGGTTCGGGATTATGCAGTGCACGGATTAGTTTTTCCTCAAAGACTTCACCATGTAATTCCGTTTGATCGGCACCGCAATGCGAACAAATTTTATCGTTTTCAGTAATATCATTCCAGCAGTTTGTGCAATAAAATCGCATCTTAAATTAAAATTAACTTTAATGATTTAATAAAACATTTATTAATCCCTTCTTTATTTCTTCCGGTAAAGGACTTTGCATCAAATCAGAAATTGTTTTTTGAACATCATATTCAATACGGTATAGAAAAATTGTGCCGTTTTCATAAACCGAATAACAGGCTTGTGCACCGTCTCTTGCAAGCCCAACACTCCCCGGGTTTACAATAAGAGTTTTACCAACTGAAGTTTTATATTGAATATGTGTATGCCCAACCATAACAAAATCAGAATAAGGTTCCTTTAATTCTTTACCGATTTCATTTTGGTCTAAATATTTAGAAATATCTCCGTCCGGTGAAGCATGAGTAAGTAAAAAAGAATTGTTATCTAAATGTAGTTTTTCAATTTTAGGCATACTTCGCAGAAATTTAATTTCATTATTATTTAGAAGGGTCTTGTGCCATTTCCGCGTTTGGATAGAGTATTTTCTAAATGAGTTCATGCTGTTGCAGTCTGTATCATAACCTAATGCGTTGTCGTGATTGCCCCTTACATAGTAGTCTGCATTGTTCATTACAAAGTTTAAACATTTTTTTGGGTTCGGTCCGTAATCAACAACATCACCTAAAAAAAATATTTTATCATATCTTCCAACATCTTTTAATACTGCTTCAAGTGCCGGGTAGTTTGCGTGAATATCAGATATGATAAGGATTTTCATACTAATTTCCTTTTTAAAAGATAAGGCTGGAGAGAAAAATCTCCTGCTAATAATTAACAATTAGTAGGAGTCATTAATTTCTTAAATTAGAAATGTTAAGCGAACTCCATCGCTGATATTAAAATAGATTAAAATTATTTTAGTATCAATACTAATTATATCATATCAATAATTGTGACAAATTTTATTTAACACATATTGTATTTTTTATCAAAGGTTAATAATTTTGTATTGGCAATGGAGTTTGCCTCTTAACCGTCCGAAATATCCTACCGGACTAATAACCCCTATCTGAGATTTATTGGACTAAAGTTTTTTCAAATAGGAAACAATTCAATAATAATGAGTTATTAATTACGTAAAAATATTTTTTATTTTAAAACATAAATTCTTTAACAGGAAATTATCGACTAATATTTTATTTAAACAATGAAACTGTCTGCAAAATTTAGAATGAAAGAAGGTGTCCCGTTTGCCATTGAAACTATTAGCGGTACGCAATTTAGATGTGGTATTTGCGGAGGAATATTTTATAAAAGAGTAGAGTTTGACAAACATTTATTACTTGAAAAAACGGATGATAAAATTGATATTAAATTTCCTCAATTAAATAAAAATATTAGTATTAGTGTTATTTATACTCAGGATATTAGAGATAGAACAAATCCTTTATATCCTAAATTAAGGAAAGGCGATAAACTTTTAAAAAATATTTCCACAAAAGAATAAAGAAGAAACTGTATAAATCGACTTTAATCTTTATACCGAATCTACTTGTAACTTCATCGTGGAATGCACAG